>JBCCTP010000312.1:0-5713 GCA_039198505.1 Actinomycetota bacterium
CCGCGGTGCAGATCCCGGTCGCCGACGGTCACACCGCCGCCGTCTACGCGTTCGAGGGCTCGGGTCGGCTCGGCGCCGACGCCCATTGGCTTCCGACCAATCATCTCGGCGTCTTCGAGCGCACCGACGGCGACATCTTGGTGTCGGTGCCCGACGACGAGGATCGACCACTCGATGCGCTGGTGCTCACCGGCGAGCCGATCGGCGAGCCGATCGCCCGATACGGGCCGTTCGTGATGAACACGCGGGCCGAGATCGAGGAGGCGATCGCCGACTTCCAGGCCGGCCGCATGGGTTCGATCCCGGCGGTCGGCGACGCCTGACGCCCCTCGCCACCACGCCGACATCCATCCCTCACCCCACCCACACAGGAGACCCCACACATGACCACGCCATCCGCCGCCGAGACCTCGCTTCCCGCGGGGACCTGGACGATCGATCCGTCGCACACCTCGGTCACCATCGCCGTGAAGAAGCTCGGCTTCATCAACGTCGAGGCGTCCCTCGCTGTCGAATCCGGCACGATCGAGATCGACGGTGACCAGCGGGTCGTCTCGGTGGCGGTCGTCGCCGACGCCGCGTCGTACACGAGTGGGAACCCCAAGCGTGACGACCATGTGCGGGGTTCCGACTTCCTCGACTCCGAGAGCCATCCACACCTCGAGTTCGCGGCGGACCAGGTGGTCGCGAGCGGCGGGGGACACCGTGCGACCGGCACGGTGACGGTGAAGTCGGCCACCGCACCGCTGACGCTCGACGTGTCCGACGTGTCGGTCGCCGGATCGAGCGGATCGTTCACCGCCACCGGAACCGTCGATCGGACCGCGATCGGGGTCGACAAGTTCCCGACGTTCGTGATCGGCCGGACGCTCACGATCACCGTCGCCTGCACCGCCTCGTTGGCGACTGCGTGAGGGGATCGATCGACATGAGACTCCTCGCCATCCCCGCCACCAACAGTCCCGCCGGACTGAATCGACAGCTGGTCGACCACGCGGTTCGCCGGGTCGGCGGCACGCTCGCCGCCGACTCCGGTCTCGCGGTCGACGCCGAGATCGTCGACCTCAACGACTACGAGATGCCCATCTACAGCCAGGCTCGTGAAGCCGCCGGCGGCGTTCCACAGCCCGCGCACCAGCTCTACGAGAAGATCGGATCGGCCGACGCACTCATCGTCTCGTTCGCCGAGCACAACGGCTCGTATTCGTCGGCGTGGAAGAACGTCTACGACTGGATGTCCCGCATCAACTCGGCCGTGTATCAGGGCACTCCCGTGGTCATGCTCGCGGCCACGCCCGGCCCGCGGGGCGGCGCCGGGGTGCTCGGGTCGGCCACGGTCACCGCTCCGTTCTTCGGTGCCGAACTCGTCGGGAGCCTCGGGGTGCCGACGTTCTTCGACAACTTCGACTCGGACGCCGGGACGCTCACGGACCCGGACCTTCAGTCGCAACTCGACGAGGTGCTGGCCAGCCTCCTCACTGCAGCCGCGGCGTCGGCCGGCTGAGCCGAGCGGGTCAGCGCTCGCCGGGGACGGCGGCCGCAACGGGCGGCGCCGCGGTGAGCGACACGGTGAACGTCGACCCGCGGCCCACCTCACTCGCCACCTCCACCGTGCCGCCGTGGGCCCGTACGAGGGCTGCGACGATGGCGAGACCGAGGCCGGACCCCCCGGTGGTGCGGGCACGGTGCTCGTCGACCCGACGGAATCGATCGAAGATCGTGTCGATCGATTCCGGGGGGATGCCCTCGCCCGTGTCGGTCACCGCCACGGTGACGTGCGCACCATCACCGGCCGGCTTGTCGACGTGAACGGTCACCGAGCCGTCGGAGGGCGTGTGTCGCAGCGCGTTGTCGATGAGGTTGCCGAGGACCTGGCGCAGCCGGCGGTCGTCGGCGAGGGCGGTGCCCGACCCCCGATGTCGAGAGGCGGACACCCTGACGTCGGGCCCGTCCTTCGTGCGCCACGGTCACGTCACGAGCGAGTGATCCGACCTCGGTCGGCCGGAGATCCATCGGGAGTTCACCGGCATCGGTCAACGTCAGGACCTGGAGATCGTCGACGAGGTGGCTCAGCTGATCGAGCTCCTCCCCGACCGACTCGAACCACGCATCGTCGTGCGGCATCAGCCCGTCCTGCGCGGCGTCGACGTGGCCGCGCAGGTTCTGGAGCGGGCTGCGGAGCTCGTGGGCCACGTCGCTCGTCCAGCGGCGGCGACGTTCGTCGTCGAGCTCGAGTGAACCGGCCATCGAGTTGAAGGTGCGGGCGAGGTCGGCGAGTTCGGTCGCGCCCGACTCGGGCACCCGGGTCTCGAGCTCACCGTCGCCGAGGCGCTGGGCGCCGGTGCGGAGGGCGCCGATCGGGGCGAGCACGGGGCGCAGCGCGAACGCCATCACCGCGATCGCGCCGACGATCACCAGCGCTGCGATCACGATGAGGCGGGTGTCCGGCCCGTTCTGCCCGAGGATCGACGAGGCGTCGTCGTCTCCGGCACCGACGAACACGAAGGCCGACGGGGCGACCCGATCGGAGGTGAGGCCGTCGTCGATGCACTCGCCGAGCAGTTCGTCGTCGAGCAGCTCGTCGTCGGCGAACTCGTCATCGATGAATTCGTCATCGCTCAGCTCGTCATCGGCGAACTCGTCATCGATGAACTCGTCGTCGACGGATTCGTCGTCCGCCACGAAACGGAACTCGAGCTCGCACTCCTCTTCGATCTTCTCGAAGGTCTTCTCTCGCAGGTCGGTCGACTCGATCCTTCCGGTGGGCTGCGACGGGAGCGGCGCGTCCGGGTCGGAGTCGGCGAGAACGCGGCCGGACGCGTCGATGACCGCGATCCGCTCCTCGGTTCGGTCGGAGAGATCGGTGACGAAGGGCGCGACCTCGTCCCAGGACGCCTCGTCGATCGCGAACTCGGTGAGCTCGCCGATGATCGAGTTCTGCATGTCGAGGTCACGGTCGAGGGCCCGGCGGAGGTCGTCGCTGGCGACCTGCTGCGCGATCAATGCGGTCGCCGACACGGCCACCGCAGCCACGATGGCGGCCACCAGCAGGAGGCGGGATCGGAGACTCGCGAGCATCAGCCGTCCTCGGCGAAGGCGTAGCCGATTCCCTTCACGGTCAGGACGTGCGCCGGTGTCGCCGGGTCGGTCTCGACCTTTCGCCGGAGGTTGGCGATGTGGACGTCGACGGTTCGTTCGAGGAGGTCCGCGTCGAACCCGAAGGCGGTGTCGATGAGCTGGCGCCGCGTGAACGCCCGACCGGGATCGTCGGCGAGTGCCACGAGCAGCGCGTACTCCTTCGGCGTCAGGTCGACCGTGGATCCCTCGACGCGGACCCGGGCACGCCGCCGGTCGATCTCGAGGTCGCCTCGCACGGTGATCTCGCCGGCCGATGTCGCGGGCTGCCCCGACCGTCGGAGGATCACCCGGATCCGGGCCACCAGCTCTCGCGGGCTGAACGGCTTGGTCAGGTAGTCGTCGGCACCGAGGTCGAGGCCCAGGAGCACGTCGTCCTCGGTCGAACGGGCGGTGACGAACACGATCGGGATGTCGGTCTCGAAGCGGAGGGCGCGGCAGACGTCGTGACCGTCGACGCCCGGCATCATCACGTCGAGCACGACGAGGTCGGGATGCAGCCGACGCGCCTCGTCGAGTGCATGGCGTCCGTCGCCGACGGTCACCAACTGGTGGCCCTCGTGTTCGAGGTACCGACGGATGACGTCGACCTGTTTGGGATCGTCCTCGGCCACGAGGATGCGTGCCATCGAAGCTCCTGTCGTCGCGCGCCGGTGCACCGGGCCGGCGGCCCGGTGCACGCTATTGCGCAGTCTCGGTTGAACCGGCTCAGACGTCGGAGTCGTCCTCCTCGTCCTCGGCCATCTCGTCGTCCTCGTCCTCGTCGTCCCCGTCGAGGTCATCGAGATCGTCGTCCTCGTCGAGGTCGTCTTCGTCGTCGAACTTCTCGTCCAACTCGTCCTCGTCGTCGAACTTCTCGTCGCCGTAGATCAGTTCGAGCACCTCGCGTGCGGCGGGATCGGACTCGTCGAACTCAGGCCAGTCGACGCCGGTGACCGGGTCGCTCTCCAGCGTGTAGGCGACTCCGGCATCGTCGAGCGCCGTGGCGAGCTCGGTTGCCTCGGCGGTCTCCTCGTCGATGATCTCCTGCTGTTCGTCCGCCGGCAGTTCGGCGAACTCGTCGGCCCAGGCGGCCTCGATCTCGGCCTTCTCCTCCTCGGTGAGGTCGTCCCACTCGTCGTCTCGTCCGTCGTCGTGGTCGCAGTCCTCGTCCTCGTCGCTCTCGTCGCCGTCGTCGAACTCGTCGTCTGCGTCGTCGACGTCCTCGTCCTCCTCCGCAGGGGACCCGTCGAGCTCGTCTCCCATGTCGTCGTCCGGCTCGCCGTCCTCGGGTTCGACGTCGTCGAACTCCACCTCCTCGACGGGAGCCGGTTCGGAGGGGTCGTCGGAGCTCGCACCGGCGAGGCCGGCTCCGGCTCCCGCGACCAGGGCGGCGGTGGCGGTTGCAGCGAGTGCGATCTTGACGTTGCGGGGGGTGAAGCGTCGTGTGGTCATGTCTGTCTCGTCCTTTCGTGACGTGTTTCGGGGATCGGCTGCATCGTCGGCAGCCGATGTTCAGGACGGACGAAGGCCGTGTTGGATCGACGTGGAATCGGGCTTCATGCGGTCTTCACGAATCGGGTCCTACGTTCCGACGCATGTCCGCCCGACGCCCCTCGGCCGTTCGCACCCGTGGTCGGACCGCAGGGTTCCTCGGAGCCGCCCTGGTCATCGCCGCCTGCTCGTCCGGCGACGCTGCGACCCCGCCAGAGCGCTCGTCGACCGTCGACGAGGACACGGCTGCCCGCACCGTCGACCCGGACGACGAGGACGACACCGAGGACCCGGACGACGACGTGCTCGATGGCGTGGACCGGCCCGAGCCGGACGACGAGCCCGAGGACGTCGGACCGCCGCCCCGGCCGATCGAGCCCGTCGAACTCGATGCCCCGACCGACGAGGAGTGGTTCACGACCGGGTTCCTCGAGTTCCCGATGCAGTGGAACGACGATCCGGACATCGACTCGGGCTTCTCGATGCACGTCGCCGCCTGGCCCTTCCAGCAGACCTACCCGGGACCGGAGTACCAGTCGGGTCTCCCCGGCACCTGGATGTTCCCCGAGAGCGGCGTCGAACTCGAGGACTCGTACTCGACCATCGAGGGAGGCTTGGGGTGGTGGCGCGACACTCGCTTCGCCACCGAGACGCCGAAGTTCATCATGGGCGGCGTCGCCCGCGACTTCGTGCAGTGGGCCAACGGCCCGGGAGCCGGCGGCGGGTACGCCGATGTCGATCTGCGCGACTGGGACGAACCGCAGGGCAAGTACGGAGTCGCTCAACTGAGCCCGTACGTCCTGTGGGCGCCCGACGGACTCAACCTCGCGCCCGGGACGAACGGCGAACTGTTCGGCTACGGGTACCACCCGCTCCCGATCATCGACGAGCAGCCGACGACGGCCGGTCAGGACGTCGTCACCGGCGACAACAGTTGGACGCTGTTCCTCGACACGGCCAACTTCCGCGGACCGATCACGTTCTTCGTGCCGAACTTCTTCTCCCAGCCGGCGCTCGACGATCCCGCCGCCGAAGGTGTGTTCTTCGACACGAGCCGCACCGGCGCCAACCAGCCGATCGCCATGGAGACCCAGGTCATCCCCGC
>JBCCTP010000313.1:0-5699 GCA_039198505.1 Actinomycetota bacterium
CGAAGTCGCCCCGGTCGTGTCCGACCGACGGAGCACGCTCGTGTGTCGCGTGTCATACTCAGCGCCGGTGAACTTGGCGCGAATCATCGAGGACCATCCGTCCGACGCCGTCGCGGTGATCGACGGCGAGGACACACTCACGTATGGCGCGCTGCGCGACGCCGTGGGGGGCCTCCGCGCGGTGTTGGCCTCTGACGGCGTCGAGGCCGGAACCCCGGTGGGCGTCGCCGCCGGCAACGAGGCGCAGTTCGCAATCGTCTCGCTCGCCGTGCTCGGCCTGGGCGCCATCGTGATGCCGCTCAATCCGACCAGCACGGCCCACGAGTTGGCGCAGAAGGCGTCGGCCGGTCACATCGCACTGGTCGTGTTGGGCGAGGAGACCCGCGTCGACGAGGAGGCGGCGGGGACCATCGGCGTGCCGGTCGTGAGCGCAGCCGATCTTCTCGCTCGGATCGACCCGGCTCAGGAGGTGCCCGAGATCGTCGACTGCGCCGACGATGATTCGGCCTTCTACATGGCGACCAGCGGCGTCACGGGCAGCCCGAAGGTCGCGGTGCTCAGCCACCACAATCTCGGGTGGGTTCACGAGGCGCTGCTGCAGGAGGCCGACCCGATCGGCCCCGACGACGTCCTGCTCGCGGCGCTCCCGTTCGCCCACATCTTCGGTCTCAACGTGGTGCTGCTGGCCGGTCTGCGCGCCGGCAGCACGCTCGTGATGCAGCGTCGCTTCGACGCCGACGAGAGCCTCGAGCTCATGCGTCGGTACGGCATCACGACCCTCTCCGGCGCTCCGCCCATGTGGCGGCGCTGGGCGATGAGCGGTGCCGATGACGTGCTGTCCCAGCTCGATCGGGCCGTGTCGGGAGCCGCGGCGTTGCCGCTCAGCGTGTACGAGGAGTTCCGCGACCGGTACGGCGTCGAGATCACGCAGGGCTACGGACTCACCGAGACCGCGCCGCTGGTCACCATGGGACGCGGCCACGACGTCCGTCCGGCCTCGGTCGGCAAGGTCGTCGACGGGGTGCAGGTGGCGCTCGTCGACCCCGAGGGTCGACCGGTCGACCTCGGCGACCAGGGTGAGATCGTCATCCGCAGTCCGGGTGTGTTCCAGGGCTACCTCGACGATCCCGACACGACCCACTCGGTCCTCACCGACGACGGTTGGTTCTGGTCGGGTGACGTCGGCATCTTCGACGACGACGGGTACCTCTACCTCGTCGACCGGATCAAGGACCTCATCATCGTGTCGGGCTTCAACGTGTATCCCGCCGAGGTCGAGGACGTCCTGCTCCGGCACCCCGACGTCACCGGGGCGATCGTCGTCGGCGAGGCCGACGTGAACTCCGGCGAGACGGTGGTGGCCCACGTGTCGGGGACCCGCGACGAGGAGTCGCTGCGAGCGCATGTCGCTCAGTACCTCAGCCGCTACAAGTTGCCGACCCGATACGAGTTCGTCGACGAACTCCCGATGGCGCCCACGGGCAAGGCGATCCGGCGGGCCGTCCGCTGATCGGAGCCGACGATGGGGACCACGTTTCCGCACCGCTTCGAGGCGGCACCCGAACTGCCGGGCTCGGATCGCGTCAACCGGTACTTCTTCGGAGCGATTCGTTGGCTGGTGCCCCGCCTGTGGGATGTGGAGGTGACCGGCCTCGAGCACGTCCCCACATCGGGGCCCGCGATCCTCACGCCGAACCACCTGTCCTTCTGCGATTCGGTGTTCCTGCCATCGGTGTTGCCGCGCCGGGCGTGGGCCATCGGCAAGGGCGAGTACATGGACTCGTGGACGACGAAGTACCTCTTCCCGGCGTTGGGGATGATCCCGGTCGATCGGACGGGCGGCGAAGCGGCGATGGCCGCGCTCGACACGGCCGCTCGGGTCCTCGACGGTGGTCGCCTCTTCATGATCTATCCCGAGGGCACGCGTTCGCGGAGCGGCAATCTGCACAAGGGGCGCACCGGTCCGGCGCGCCTCGCGCTGCGGTGTGATGCACCCATCATCCCCGTGGGAATGACCGGCACGCTCGACGTGCAGCCCCCCGACACGTTCATGATGAAGACGGGGAAGAAGGTCACCGTGAACTTCGGTGCGCCGATGTGGGCCGCGTCCTTCGGCGATCCGAACGATCCTCGAACGATGCGCCGGTTCATCGACGCCGTCATGTTCGAGATCGCCGGGCTGTCGGGACAGACCTATGTCGACGAGTACGCCGGGGCGCCGGCTCCGACCGAGGCACCGGCGGAGGCCCCGACCCCCGCACCGACTCCGGCGGCGCCGACGGTCCCCGAGCGTCGGGTCGAGGAGCCGGCGGCCGTCGGCCGGGAGATCGCCGAGCGCATCACACCGAAGGTGCCGAGCATCGTCGGGTCGTCGCCGTTCGGCGACGGCGACGTGCCGTTGGTGATCACGCGACCGTCACGGCCGCGACCCTCGCCGGTCCACTTCCCCCGTCCGCACGATCACGCCACCAACGGCGACGGTGCCGCGGTCGAGCCCCAGGGCGCCAACGCCTGACGTCCACCCGCCTCGGCCGCAGGGGGTCGCTGTGTCAGAGCTTCCTGCCGAATCGAGCGGGTGCGCTGACGTGAGCCGAGCGGATCAGCGGTAGACGAACTCGCCCTGCACGTTGACCGCGAGGCCGATCGTGCCACGGTTGGTGGTGGGCCCGGAGAGACCGAGCCAGTCGACGAGCAGGTTCTGGTGCTCGACCCGGAGGCGGGCGCACCCCTTGCTCTGCGGGCTCCGCGGCACGTTGTTGGCGCCGTGGATGGCCTGGCCGCCGTCGAAGTAGATCGGCTTGTACATGTTGCCGTTGAGCGGGTTGTCCTCGGCGACGGGGAACGTGGTCGAGTTGTGCCACCCGCCGTTCGCCGACGCCGGGTTGAACCGGAAGGCGCGTGACCGGTCCTGGTCCCGTGTCTCGTAGCCGGCCTCGCCGGTCGACGTGGGGAACACGTACACGGTCTCACCGAGCGATCCCACGAACATGATCTGGCAGGTCCGGTCGATCAGGACCCACCGCTCCTCGAGCACGGCGGTGGTGAAGGGAGTCGGCAGCTCGGTGGCCTCCATGATGAGGGCCTCCTCCTCGCTGCCGGGCTCGAGGTCGGTCGTGTTGACGTCGAGCCCGAGGGCGAGGCGGGCGGCGCAGACGCGCTGACGGGTCACCGGACCGGAGACGCCGTCGACGAGCAGCTCGCGGATGCCGTAGCCGGCGAACAGTTCGTTGAGCTTCTCCTGCTGGCGCATGACGGCCCGTGCGGCCAGCGCAGCGTTGGGCTCGGAGCGCTGCTCGCCGTCGATGTCGTCGAGACCGTTGTCGACGCACACGTCGAGCAGCCAGTTCGGGCGGATCTCGGGCCCGTTCAGGTCGTTCTCGGCGATGATGGTCTCGGCGTCGACCGTCTCGTCGTCGAAACGGTCGGCGATGAGGCCGAGCGAGTCGCCCTCTTCGACCCGGACCACGCACGCCGGGTCGTAGACGTCGAGCGGCGGCTCGGTGGTCGTGGTGGTCGTCGACGTCGTGGTGGTCGTGGTGGTGCTGGTCGTCGACGTGGTGGTCGTCTCGGGTGCGACGGTGGCCGGCGGGGCGGTGGTCGAGGTCGCGGCCGAGGGGGTGGACGCGGTCTCTGTGTCGTCGATGTCGGCCCCGACGATCGGTGACTCGGCTCCGTCAGCGCCGGGGACCGGAACGGCGACTTCGGCGTCGTCCCCTCCGGAACACGCCGTGGCGACGAGCGCGAGCGCGACGACACCCGATGTCCACCGCCGCGTCATCCGGGTGACGATAGGCGAGCGCACTCCGGAGTGGGCCGCACCCGGTGGGTGTTCACACCATCTTGAGAATTCCCAGAACCGGCAGGAAGCTCGTGGCGACAGCCGGCCAGCGTCAGATCGCCGACCCGACATGGGCGTCGACGATCACGGGTCGACCTTCCTCGGCTGACCGTTCCCGGTCGACGCGGGCCGCGATGCGCCACTCGCCCGACGACTCCGGATCGAGGAGTGTCTGGCGGATCTCGCCGGTGGCGGCGTCGTACGAGAACAGCGCACCCGCTCGGGCGTCGGGCCCGGTGAGGATCTCGTCGTGCTCGTCCCAGAAGGGGGCGAGCTGGTCGTCTGCCTCCGGCAGCTCCTCGACCCTCTGTCCGGTCGCCAGCTTCTCGATCCAGGAGAACACGACGTTGCGCACCATGATCCGAAAGCCGCGCTCGTCGTCGACCGTGCGGGTGGCGTGCCCCGGTCGCACCGGCTCGAACGATCCGCCGTCGTCGCCGTCATCGGGGGCGATGAGCCGCTCCCACTCGTCGATCAGGCTCGAGTCGACCTGGCGGACCAGCGCGCCCAGCCACGCCGTGACGTCGTCGAGGTCGTCGGAGCGAGCGTCGTCCGGGATCGTCTGGACGAGGCCTTTGTACACGTCGGAGAGGTAGCGCAGCAGCACGCCCTCCGACCGTTTCAGTCCGTAGTGCGAGATGTACTCACCGAACGTCATCGCCCGCTCGAACATCTCCCGCACGACCGACTTCGGCGCAACGGTGTCGCCGCCGACCCAGGGATGGCTGCGCCGGAACTCGTTGAAGCCGCCGTACAGCCACTCGGCGTTCGGGCGGGGTGGCTCGGCTTCGGCGAGCTTCTCCATCCGCTCCTCGTACTCGACGCCCGATGACTTCATCTCGGCCATCAACTCGTCGCGCACCCGGTCGAGCTGTGCCGCCACCACGACGCCGGGCGTCTCGGTCACCGACTCGATCACCGTCAGCACGTCGAGCGCCGTGACGAGTCCATCGGCGTCGGTCCCTCCGTCCGACGGTCCTCGGCCGTCGGCGATGTCGAGCACCGCTGACAACGCCCAGAGCGAGAGGGGACGGTGGAGCGCGAAATCGTCGTGGAGGTCGACCGTGACCCGAACTCGCCGCCCGAACTCGTCGGGTTCGTCGAGGAACTCGAGCACCCCGGCCTCGGCCAGCGACCGGTACATGGAGATGGCCCGTCGGATGTGGCCCCGCTGGCGGCGCCGGGTCTCGTGGTTGTCGGTCAACAGGTGACGCAGCGCGCCACACCCGTCGACCTCGACGTCGGTGCCGTCGGCTCGATGGACGGTGGTGACCGGACGGTCGAGCAGGCTCATCACCATCTGGTGCGTCACCGCAAAGTGCGATCGCAACGCCTCGGGTGCACCGCCGACGAGCTTGTCGAAGACCGCTTCGTCCCAGTGGGCGTAGCCACGCTCGGGCGCCTTCTTCTTGACCGGCTTCTTCTTGCTGTTCGACGACGCAGCCTTCTCGTCGGCCCGGAGGTTCTCGACCACGTGCGGCGGCGCCTGGACCCACGCGTCGCCGCGGTCGTCGAAGCCCTTACGTCCCGCTCGTCCCGCGATCTGGGCGAACTCGCGGTTCGACAGGATCCGCACCGACGTGCCGTCGTACTTGCAGAGCTGGGTGAAGAGCACCGACCGGATCGGGACGTTCACGCCGACGCCGAGCGTGTCGGTGCCGCAGATGATCTTGAGCAGACCGTCCTGCGCGAGTCGTTCGACGAGCATTCGGTACTTCGGGAGGAGGCCGGCGTGGTGGACACAGACCCCTGCGGTGACGAAGCGGCGGAGGTCCTTGCCGATCGGGGAGTCGAACCGGAACCCGCCGATCGCGTCCTTCACCCGGTCCTTCTCGTCTCGGGTCAGGGGGTCGAGGGCGAG
>JBCCTP010000314.1:0-5690 GCA_039198505.1 Actinomycetota bacterium
GTCGAGGTGAGCCACCAGAGCGGCGAGGGAAGCGCCAGCGACGAGCCGCACGCGATCCCAGACCGAAGCGTCAGCGGCGGTCGAGGTGAGCCACCAGAGCGGCGAGGGAAGCGCCAGCGACGAGCCGCACGCGATCCGAGACCGAAGCGTCAGCGGCGGTCGAGGTGAGCCACTCGGCTGGTGTCCGGTTCGGGGCACGACGGCACAAGTAGCGTGAGGGCAGCCATGTCCGCTCCGACTCCGACCGTGATCGCCGGCCGCTACGAGCTGCAGCGACGGCTGGCGACCGGGGGGATGGCCGAGGTCTGGCTCGCCGTCGATCTCACCCTCGACCGCAAGGTCGCGGTGAAGTGGCTGAAGCCGGCGCTGGCGAGCGACGAGATCGTCGCCGAGCGCTTCCGTCGCGAGGCCGTCGCGGCCGCGAGCCTCAACCATCCCAACATCGTGGCGGTCCACGACGTGTTCGAGCAGGAGGGTCGCCAGGCCGTCGTGATGCAACTCGTCGACGGCAAGAGCCTGCGGCAGCTGCTCGACAATCAGAAGCGGTTGAGTCCCGAGCTCACGTGTCACATCGGTCAGGCGGTCGCGGGCGCGCTCGATCACGCGCACGCCGCTGGCTTCGTCCATCGCGACGTGAAGCCCGGCAACATCATGATCACGCCCGACGGCCGGGTACTGCTCACCGACTTCGGCATCGCGAAGGGTCTCCAAGGCGAGCACGGCCAGGACCTCACCAACGACAACATCATGATGGGGACCGCCAAGTACCTGTCCCCCGAACAGGTGCGGGGCAAGAAGCTCGACGGTCGCGCCGATCTCTACTCGCTCGGCCTCGTGCTGTACGAGTGCCTCGCGGGCCGCGTGCCGTTCCTCGGCGAGACCGACGCCGACACGGCGCTCGCGCGCCTGCAACGTGACCCCACCGACCTCGCCCGGTTGCGCGCCACGCTGCCGCGGACACTCGTGGACACCATCCACGAACTGCTCGCCCGGAACCCCGACAAGCGGCCGGCCACGGGCGCCGACCTCGTCGCGCACCTCAAGGCCGCCGCCGAAGAGGGACCCCCGGAGTTCGACGAGACGAACCCGCAGCGGTCCCCGGTCACACCGTTCTCCGCCGGGCGTCTTCTGCGAGCTCCGTCCGATCTACGCGGTCGCGCCGAGGACCGTGTTCGGGGCGCGCGTACCCCGACCCCGCCGCGGGGACGCCGTCCCGCCCGACGCCGCGATCACGACGGACGCGCCGACGATCCCGACGGCGGGCCACCCCCGGCAGGCGACACCGCTCCACCACCCTCGGGTCCGGTCGGCATCCCCGGCGAGCCGGCGATCGTCACGGGACAGGTCCCCACCGTCCGGACGATTCCCACCGTGGGGCCGTCCGCAGCGCCCGCCGACCACCGCCCCACCGACACCTCGACGCGCTCGTCCACCGACGGGCCGAACGACGCTGCGACGCCCCCACGGTCGGCGCCGGCCCGATCGGCCCCGCGACGCGACGACACTCCCGCCGCGGGCGTTCCACTGCGCGGAGCACCGGCGCGCGGGATGGCCGACCGCATGGGGCCGTCGGCGTGGACCATCGGGATCCTCCTCGCCATCGCACTCGTCGTCGCTGTCGTGTTGTGGATGGCCATCGAGTTCGGCGGGGGCACACCGAGCTCACCCACTACTGTGTTGCCCGCCGAGGCGCAGTCCGACGAGTCCGGCGATGGTGCAGGGGCCGAGACCGAGACCAATGGGGACGAGACCGGTGTGGACGAGCCGCTCGGCGACGACCTGGACGGCGAAGTCGACCCGGCCGACCCCGTGCCGCTGGCCACCGGCGGCGAGATCACCGAGGTGGTGATCTTCGATCCCGAGGGCAACCAGTTCGAGAACGACGACCTGGCCGTCGCGGCGCTCGCCGACGGTGACGGATCCACCCAGTGGGTGACCGAGTGCTACTCCAACAGGTTCATGGGTCAGAAGACCGGGGTGGGTCTCGTGGTCACGTTCGACGCGCCGGTCGACGCCCCACTCGAGTTCGACGTCGACAGCGCTCCGTACAACGTCGAGGTCTACGGCTCGACCGAGGAACTCCCTCCCTCCGACTACGCCGGGTGGGGTCCGCCGGTCAGCTCGGCGTTCGCCCAGGAACCCGGGACCATCCGGGTCGATCTCACCACGCCGGTGCGGCATCTCCTCATCTCACTCGCCGAGCTCGGACCGTCGTCGGCGTGCAGCGACACGAGCCCGTTCCGCGGCGTGATCGACGAACTCGCACTGCTCACACCCTGACCGCTGCGGCTCGCGCGCGGCCCGAACGCCGATGTGCCCACGGGCCCGTCGTGCAGCCGACGAGGTGTCCCATCATGGCGGCCTGCGGCGGGGTCGCGTGGTTACGCTCCCGGCATCGGCCCGCAGCTCGACGACGCTCAACTCGTCGCCGCCGCACAAGGCGGTGACCGGTTCGCGCTCGACCGTCTGCTGCGCCGGCACTACGACCGCATCCACGCGGTGACGACGCGCATCGCCGGCCGTACCCGCGACGCCGACGACGCGTGCCAGGAAGCGCTCATCAAGATCGTCCGTAGCCTGCCGGCCTTCGACGGTCGGTCGTCGTTCGGCACCTGGGCGTATCGCATCGCCACCAACGCCGCCATCGACGAGGTCCGGCGGAGGAAGCGGCGGCCCGACCTCCACCTCGTCGACGGCGACGACGACGTCGCACCCGTCGAGGCGGTCGATCAGCTCGCCCAACGACGCGTCGAGGGTGTCGCCGACCGACTCGCCATCGACGAAGCGCTCGAGCAACTGCCCGACGAGTTCCGCGACGCCGTCATCCTGCGTGACGTCGGTGACCTCGACTACGCGGAGATCGCCGAGGTGCTCGAGGTCGCCGTCGGCACCGTCAAGTCGAGGATCGCCCGCGGCCGCCGTCAGCTGGTCGATCTGCTCGGCGTCGAACCGGGCCCGACACCCGCCGTCACGACCGACGACCACACTGTGACCCCCGAAACACCCGACGGCGGGAACCCGACCCGCACCTCCGAACGTCCAAACGATCCGACATGAGTGATCCGACCCCCGACCCCGAGCTCACGGAGCTGGCCAGCGCCTATCTCGACGGCGCAGCCGACGCGACCGAGATCGCGCGCGTCGAGGCCGATGCCGAACTGCTCGCCGAGGTCGAACGACTGCGGATCGTCCGAGCGCTCGTCTCGACGTCCACCGAGGAGGCGTCGCTGTCGATCCGTGAATCGCATCTCGCCGCTGCGCTCGACGTGTTCGACCGCATGTCGCCGGCCGAACGGTCGGGGGAGGCGATTCCGGCGGCCGGCCTCGACGACGCCGCTGCGGCTGCGATCACCACGCCGACCCCCCTCGGGGCACGGCGATCCGGCTCGGCACCTCGACCGATCGGCCAGTGGCTGCTCGGCACCGCCGCAGCCCTGCTGCTCGTGGTCGGTGGCCTCGCGGTCTTCCGGGCCACGCAGGGCGCCGACGACGATTCCGACCTCGCCGTCGAATCACCAGAGGGGGCGGAGGAGGCCGACGACTCCGCTGACGAGCTCGCCGAGATCGAACTCCCGCTCAACGTCGACGGAGACGACGCCGCCGATGGCGATGATCGTGCGCTCCTCGAGACCGACGACTCCGACACCGACGACTCCGGCGACGCGGAAGACGACTTCGCCGTGTCGGCGAACGCCGCCGAGGACGAGGCGATGGAGGCGATGGACGACGAGGAGGCGATGGACGAAGAGGAGTCCGCCGACGAGGGGGCGATGGACGAAGAGGAGGCCAGCGACGACGGCGGCGTGGCCGCCCCCGAGAGCGACGCTGGCGACGACGGTGGCGACGACGGTGGCGTGCAGCCGTCGCCCGGACCGGAGATCGACCTCCCGATTCTCTTCGACGAGATCGATCTGGGCGACTTCGGTGCCCAGGCGACGTACGCCGAGGGGTTGGTACCTGGCGATGAGTCCACCAGCACCACCTCGGCCACCACGATCGATCCGGTGCGTGCGAGCGTGCTCCGCTGTCGCGACGCCTTCGAGTTCGACTTCGTGGCCGGACCCGCACTGCTCGACGTCGCCGCACTCGACGGAGTGGTCACCGATCCCTCCACCGACCCGGATGGCGGCGACGACCCCGACGGCCGAGCCCCGACCAGCATCGACACGATCGAGGTCCTGGTGGGTGTCGTCGACGTCGAGATCGTCGACGGTGAGACCGTCGGCGACGTGATCGCCGTCGACATCGACTGCGAGATCGTCACCGGGACGTCCCTGCCCAGCGAGGCCGAGTTCCAGGCGCGCGCCCAGGCCGATTCCGGGAACTGAGCGGGACCGTCGTCGCCACGGCGATCGAGGGAGTTCCGAGCGGTCCGGCGGCATCGCTAGTCTCCACGCATGCCGGGAAACCCGCTGACCGATCCGAACTGGGCCGACGACACGACCGACACGGTCGTGCGCCTGGTCGATCAGGTCCGGTCGAAGACCACCAAGCCGGCGGTCCTGGCGGCTCGCGGTCTCGTCTTCGGCATCCTCGCGGCCTTCCTCGGTCTGCTCGCCTTCGTCCTGCTGCTCATCGGCGCGACCCGTGGGCTGCAGGCGATCTTCGAGCCGTTCACCGACCAGGGCCGTGCGGTGTACATCAGCTATTTCGTCATCGGCGGAATCTTGAGCGGTTTCGGGCTGTTCTTCTTCAGGAAGCGCAACTCCGGCACCAGCAGCTGATCCCAGCGCTGGTGACGGGTCGGCGCCCACCGCCGTTCACCCCACCATCGAGATCGACACCGACCGTCGGTGTCCACCGAGGAGACCTCACATGAGCGAGTCCGCGTCCGACGTCCGCGACGTCGTCATCATCGGATCGGGCCCGGCCGGGCTCACCGCCGCCATCTACACCGCCCGCGCCAGCCTGTCGCCGCTGCTGATCGAGGGTGAGCCGTCGTCCTCCTCCGACCAGCCGGGCGGCCAGCTGATGCTGACCACCGACGTCGAGAACTTCCCCGGCTTCCCCGACGGCATCATGGGTCCCGAGCTGATGACCGGCATGCGGGCCCAGGCCGAGCGGTTCGGCGCCGAGATCATCACCGACAAGGTGATGTCGATCGACTTCGACCAGCGACCGTTCACCCTGACCACCCGCGAAGGCGAGTTCCGGGCGCACTCGATCATCGTCGCGACGGGAGCACAATCGTTGATGCTCGGTCTCGAGGCCGAAGAGCGACTGATCGGGCACGGTCTCTCCACCTGTGCGACCTGCGACGGCTTCTTCTTCCGCGGTCACGAGATCGCCGTCGTCGGCGGTGGCGACTCGGCGATGGAGGAGGCGAACTTCCTCACCAAGTTCGCCGACAAGGTCACCATCGTCCATCGCCGCGATGAGCTCCGCGCCTCGCAGATCATGCAGGACCGGGCCTTCGCCAACCCGAAGATCGAATTCCTGTGGAACACCGAGGTCACCGACATCCACGGCGACACGACCGTCACCGGCGTGTCCACCAGGAACACCCAGACCGGCGAGACGGGAACACTCGACGTGACCGGACTCTTCGTCGCCATCGGCCACAAGCCGAACACCGACCTGTTCCGAGGCGTCCTCGACATGGACGAGTCCTCCGGGTACCTCCGGACCCAGCCCGAGTCGACCATCACCAACATCCCGGGTGTCTTCGCCTGCGGCGACGTCAAGGACGA
>JBCCTP010000315.1:0-5676 GCA_039198505.1 Actinomycetota bacterium
CGGAACGCACCCGTCGGCACCGCGCCGACTCCGATGACGGCCGCCTGCACCAGCACGTTCTGCCCGGCGTGTCCGACCTCGATGAGCACGTACTGCTCGGCGCGGCTCCCGTACTTGGCGGCCGTGCGTTCTTCCACACCGGCGATCAACATCACGGCCGGCGCGGTGTGGAAGGCACGCTGATCGAGTGCTGCCTCGGCGAGGGGTTCGCGGATGTCGCCACCCGAGATCGCGGCGACCTCGTGTCCCTGCGGGCGGTAGTGGTACACGCCGTCCTCGTGGGCCACGTAGATCTCGAGCGGGTAGAGCGCGCCCGCCGAGGGAGCATTTCGACCGCCGCCGATCTCGCCCTGCGCCGCCCACAGGAGTTGGCCGAGCTGGCCGAGCGTGAGGGCATCGGGACGGAAGTCGCGCACGGCGGTCCGTCGGAGCAGGGCTTCCTCGAAGGACGTCTCACCCTCGGTTCGCGGCTCGGGGAGTTCGAGGACCGGGATGACTTGCACCGCCTCCTCGCGCTCGTCCGGTGCGGTGCGGAGTTCGGCGGTGGCGATCGCCGCCGCGCCACCGACGAGTGCGATCGACACGACGGTGGCACCCACGATGCGCCGGCGCCGGACACCCCGAGGCATCACCCGAATCTACTCGTGCCGCCGAACCCATCGGGAGCGACAGAGTGGGTCAGGCACACACTGTCGCTCCGCACACCCGCCGCCGAAACACCATGGAGCAGCGGTGCGCACCGGTCAGCGCCAGCCGTCGCGACTCCACATGCGTGCGATGTCCTCGGGGCGCTCCGGCGCTCGCAGCTGCGTCACCGCATCGTCTCGCACGCCGATGACCGCAGGCATCGAACGGCTGCAGTGCCGCGACCACATCGAGTACGTGTACGCACCCACGTCGTGGATGACGACCCGGTCGCCGGGCTCGACGTCGCCGAGCGGAACGTTGCGACCGATCACGTCGCCGGCGAAGCACAGCGGCCCCGCCACGGTCCACTCCCCCGCCCGACCCGGTTTGGGGTTCCCCTCGGCGTCGAGGACGGAGAATCGGTACGGCCACGACTCGGGTTGGTAGGCGGTCCGCAGCAGGAGGTCGGCGCCGAGATGGACGATGGCGTGGTCGACTCCGTCGACCCGCTTCGTGTACTCCACGGTCGCGATCGCGACCCCGCACCCGGCGAGGAGTGCTCGACCGAACTCGGTGACGAGTCGGACCGATCCGTCGAACAGCGCTGGACACGCCCTGCGCAGCTCGTCGACGTACCGCTCGATCGTCGGCGCGTCGGCGTCGATGCCGTAGTCGGTCGGAAGGCCACCTCCGATGTCGATCTGGTCGATGCGATCCTCCCCGAGTCGTTCTGCGATCTGCTCCCGCACCGACTGCGCTGCCCGCGCGCCGGCGACGAGCTGATCGAGCGAACATCCCTGGCTGCCGACGTGGACATGCAACCCGCGCAGCCCGGCGAGGTCGGCTGCGTGGGTCGCGAACATCTCGACCACCTGGTCGGCGGGAGCTCCGAACCGCGATCCTCGGCCGCCGACGCTCGTGGTCCCGATCGTCCCGCTGCCGACGTCGGGGTTGAGCCGAACGCCGATGACCGAGCTGCTCGACTCGCCGAGCGCCGCGACCCGCTCGAGTTCGACCGGGTTGTCGACGTTCACGACGAGGCCCCGCTCGAGGGCGAACGCCAACTCGTCGAGCGTCTTCGCGGGGGAGTCGAACACGATCCGATCAGGTGGGCACCCGGCGGCCAGAGCGACGTGGATCTCCTCGATCGACGCCGTCTCGCACCCAGCGCCCGACTCGACCAGGGGTCGGAGGACCTCGACCAGCGGATTGGCCTTGACCGCGACGGCGTGGAGCGTGTCGTCGGGGAAGAGCTGCGTGAGCGCAGCCAACCGACGATCCTGCCG
The DNA here is from genome assembly GCA_039198505.1 of Actinomycetota bacterium. Classification (GTDB taxonomy): domain Bacteria; phylum Actinomycetota; class Acidimicrobiia; order Acidimicrobiales; family Ilumatobacteraceae; genus Ilumatobacter_A. Next base: position 1,914 of record JBCCTP010000315.1, read on the forward strand.
ATCGAGATCGTGGAGGACGACCGCTCTCCCGTCACCGACGTCGACGGCGCCGATGCGACCGGCCTCCTCGACGCGGGCGACCATCGCCGACACCTCGTCGAGGTCGGGACGTCGGTTCCAGTCGGTCGCTCCCGCAGACGAACTCATCGACACGATGATGGCCTCGCCGGACGCCGAACGCATTCCGTGACCCGATCGGGGCACCGCCGTGTCGGAAATGACGTAGCGCGACGTGTCTAGGAGGTACCCGCCTCGACGACGCGCTCCCAGACGTCGAGGGCGACAGCCAGTGACAAGACGGATGCGGTGTCGATGGCGAACGACTCCTCGACGGTCAGCGGCACGACGCGACCTGCCGCGACGGCGGGCATCGCCTGGTACAGCGGGTCATCCGTGATGATCTGCGCGAGATCCTCACTGGAGTACTGGGTGACGGCCAGCACGTCGCCGGTCAGCTCCTCCCCCATCGTCTCGAGCGAGATCTCGATTCCGAAGTTGAAGCCGTCGGGCGCCGGTGGACCGACGATCTCCAACCCCAGCTCGCCCAGCAGGTCGGCGGCGACCGTTCCATCGTGCAGCGCGAAGATCGTTCCCGCCGTCGCATCGGGTGATGCGACCGACAGCGTCGGAGGAGCGTCGCCGGCATCGAATGCATCGATCGACGCCTGGAGATCGGCGATCGCCTCGTCGCCCCTTCGCTCATCGCCGGCGAGCAGCGCGGCGATGCGCACCTGCTCCGAGAAGCCGCCGTCGGGAATCACGACGAGTGGCGCTCCGATCCCTTCGAGTCCCTCGAAGGCCGTCTCGAAGTTCTGGTAGGTGAAGAACACATCGGGCTCGAGCGCAGCGAGCGCCTCGATCGGTGGATCGCCGTAGGGAAAGACCTGCGGCGGCTCAGCGCCGAGCGCCTGGATGACGTCGAGCTGGTACGGGAGTGGGTCGGCGAACCCGAAGACGGCGATCGGCACGATGCCGACTGCGAGAAGCGAGTCGAGATCCTGGAAGCTCGAGAGCGTGACGACCCGCTCGGGCGGCGCATCGAGTTCGATCGTCGATCCGATGTGATCCACGAACGAGATCGCCGACTCCGAGTCCGACTCCGACGGAGGTTCCGAGTCCACGACCGTCTCAGCCTCGACGTCCGTCGTGTCGTCCGCGACGTCGTTGTCATCGCTCGGCTGGCTGGTCGCTCCCGCCTCATCGGTTGCGACCGGCTCGTCAGCGGTCTCGCTTGCAGGTGCGGTGCTGTCCACGTCGATTCCACTTTCGTCGGAGCCACATGCTGCGGATGCGAGAACGAAGGTCGCCGCGATGGCGATCCTCGACGTCGCTGTCTTCCACTGTCGGGAGGTGCTGGTCATCACCCGCTCGAGCATCATCGTCGCCCGGGGATCGATCGGCCAATCAGGGTGACTGGGCGGACAGGATCGCGCCGGCTGTGCCTCCGACCCCCGACGCGGCGACCCGCTCGCTGTAGGCGGACGGACAGACGTCATGCTCCCGCTTGAAGGCTTTCAAGAACGAGTTCCGGCGGTCGTAGCCGCACCGTCGAGCCACGACGACGACGGGGAGTCCGGCCTGGAGCAGCGCCCGAGCGTGACGCATCCGGATCTCGAGTCGCCACGCCGCGAAGGACGACCCCGTCTCGTGCACGAACAGTCGTCGCAGCGTTCGCTCGCTCGCTCCGACCCGCACTCCCCATTCGGCGAGGTCGTGGGGAAGCGACGGATCGGACGCGAGCGCCTCGGCGACCGACCGAGCGCGTGGATCCGTCGGGTAGGTCATGGGCGGTTCCACCTGACGGAGCGCTTCGACGATCAGCTCGATCGCCGACGACACCAGGCCGCCGGCCCACGGTCGCCCCGCCTGATTCTGGAGGACGGCGACCATCGGGCGGAGCGGCTCCGACGTGCACAACAGGGCGGTCCTCTCGAGCGATTCGTGATCGGAGTCGGCGACGACCGCGAGGCACGTCACGGCGGTGTCGCCGGGAAGGGACCATCGCCCTCCCCGGGCGACCCAGAGGCCCACGTCGGTCGAGATCGGATACGACACGCCACCGCACTCGACGTCGGTCGACGCCTCGGTCGCCCAGATGACCGCGTGATGGCCGGGTACGGTCATCGACGTACCGGGAGTCGGCGGTGATCGGAGTTCGCAGACGAACGACACGGTGAGCCCTTGCGCAGAGCGCAGGCCGACGTGAGTTTCCCGTCGACGGATCCATCCCGTCGGGAGATCGAACTCCAGTGCGAGTTCGGTCTCATCGGGCATCCCACATCGTAAACCCTGCCGATCATGTGATGAGAAGCATGACAAACAGGCGGTCGGCCGGCAGCGAACCCGAGGCGGATCCGAGCCGGCCGGGCGACCACTTGTAGCTTCCAGCCAACATGGCCGACCGTCCGTCCGAACGTCCGCTGAAGGTGGTCCGCTCGGCCGCGAGGGGGCGCCGGCGCGACATCGCGGTCGGGTCGGTGTTCGTGATGCTGCACCAGGCATCCGAGGCGCTCGTGCCGATCGTGATCGGGTTGGCCATCGATCGTGCGGTCGCGACCGGGGACGGCGCCGCGCTGGTGCGGTGGATCGCCGTCTTCGCCGCCGTGTTCGGCTTCCTGACGACCGCCGGCCTGGTCGGGTACTACACACTCGAACGCGCCCAGCTCTGGATCGCGCACGACGTCCGACAGCTCGTCGTCGCCCGCGTCCTCGACCCGCGCGGCGGCATCCACGACCGCCCGGGCGACGTCGTGAGCTTGGCGTCGGACGACGCCGAGACGGTCGGCGCCGTCAGCTGGTCGCTCGGGCTCGGCCTCGGGGCGATTCCGGCGCTGATCGGCGGGACGGCGTTCCTGCTCGTCACCTCGGTGCCGCTCGGGCTCGTGGTGGTCGTGGGCGTGCCAGTCGTCGTCGCGGCGGTCGGCGTGCTCAGCCGTCCGCTCGTCGGTCGCAGCGAGCAGGAGCAGGCGGCAGCCGCCGCCGCAGCGGGAACGGCGACCGACCTGCTCGGCGGACTCCGGGTGGTGAAGGGCCTCGGCGCCGAAGAGGCGGCGGCCGCTCGATATCGCAACGACAGCCGGCGGTCGCTGACCGCACGACTGCGCGCCGCCCGGTTCTTCGCCGGGTACGAGGGAGCGACGATTGGCGTGAGCGGACTCCTGCTGGTCCTCGTCGCCTGGATCGGTGGTCGGCTGGCCGTCGAAGGCGACATCACGATCGGTGAACTCGTCGCCGCCGTCGGGTTGGCGCAGTTCCTCATCGGGCCCCTGTCACTCCTCGTCGAGGCCGGCGGTCTGGCGGCGTCGGTGCGCGCCGCCGGACGTCGGGTGCGCACGTTGGTCGAGCGGCCCGTCGACGTCGACGACACGTCCGACCACCGGCCGACGGATCGAGCCGGTGCTCCTGCGCTCCGACTCGCAGGGGTCGCATCCGGTCCACTCCGGTCGATCGATCTCGACGTGGCGACCGGGTCGGTCATCGGCATCGTCGCCGAGCCCGCAGAGGCGACCGAGATCCTCCGCATGCTCGGACGACGTCGGGACCCGACCGACGGTGCGGTGGAGGTGTTCGGGACCCACGCTGCCGACTGGCCGATCGACGAGCTCCGGGACCGGGTCATGGTGTGCTCGCACGACTCCACGCTGTTCGCCGGTTCCGTGCGGGAACAGGTCTCCGTGCGTGCGATCGACCAGGAGCGGGTCGACGCCGCGATCACTGCGGCGACCGTCACCGAGGTCGCCGAGAAGCTCCGCGACGGTCTCGA
>JBCCTP010000316.1:0-5676 GCA_039198505.1 Actinomycetota bacterium
CCGACCCTCGGGGACGGCGACATCGAGCAGGGCCTCGCCGACGAGGCCGAGCGGCAGCTGGCCGGCCGCACGGGCAGTCCGCTCTCGGGCGACACGATCCGGGCGCAGGAGGAGGCCGCGCAGGAGGGCCAGGCCCTGCGCGGCACGCTCACGGGCCAGTACGGGTACGCGGAAGCGGATCTCGTGGGCCGTCCTCGGGACGAGCTGCGATCGATGATCGAGTGGCATCGGGAGAACCCGACCGACGACGGTGGTGCGGGCGACGGGCCGGTCGCCGACCAGGGCGGCACCGACCGCGACGCCGACACCGACGTCGGGGCGACGACCGGCGGGGCGAAGGCCGGCGCCACCGGCGGATCGACCGTGCCAGCGCGAGACGACTCGTCGCACTCACGCTCCGACGATGCCGACACCGACACCGACACGAACACCGACACCGACACCGCCACCGACGCCAGGGCGACCGAGACCGAGTCCTCCACGAGCGGCACGGCCAGCACGCCTCCATCGGGACAGGCGGCGACCGAGGCAGACCCGTACGCCGCCGAGGTCGACACCGACGGCGATGGCGACTTCGCGACCGGTACCGCCAACGACAATGTCGTCGCCGACGACGACGGGATGTCGATGGAGTACCTCAGCCCCGACGAGGCGAGAGAGTTCTTCGGCGAGGAGGGGTACCGAGACATCGAGAACACACCGCCCGGATCCGAGACGGGGAGCGACCGGACGTCGACGGGCACGTCGGGGACGGACGTCGGAGCGGGCGAGTCGAGTGACGACTCCGGCTCGAACGACAGCAGCGACGACGGGTCCGACGATGATGATGACGACGACGGCGGAGACGCTGGGGACGGCGACGCCACCGACACCGCGGCCGACACCAGCAGCGAGGACGAGCAGGGCACCGACGACGACTCGGCCGACACCACGAGCGACGCCGGCACGCCCCATCCCGACGGCGATACGCCCGAGGACCCCGAGGCCCGGGCGCGCTTCGAGGAGACCGGCGTCGGGCGGGAGCAGCGCCAGGACCAGATCGACGCGATCGAGGCGAAGGGCGGGCGGTACGGCTCGCCGGACGACTCACCGAGCGACGCCGAACGCGGGTCCTTCTTCGAGACGGGCCCCGGTGCCGCGGTCGCCGAGGACCTGCGGGAGGGGGTCGAGGACAACTCGGGAGACGGGGTCACCGATCCGCACGACCTCGACGCCGTCGAGTCCGGCGGGCCGGTGATCGAACTGAAGATCGCCGGCAACGGGCTGGTCGCTCCGGCCGAGGAAGCTCCGATCATCGGCTTCGGCGAGGGTGCACCCGTGGTCGACAGCCCCGGCATCGCCGGGCCCGTGGGCGGGACGCGTTCGTTCGACGACCCCGATGCCCCGGATGATCCCGACAGCCCGGACGACCTCGGCGTCGTCACCTCCGGAGATGTCGTCGCCGAGACCGCGGACAGCGGCGCGCACGGTGACGTGTCGGATTTCCGGGGCGACGTCGACCTGGTCGAACGCGTCGAGACGGAGGTCGACCTCGACCTCGACGTGGGCTGAACCGGGTCACCGAACCGAACCTGACGGGTCACCGAATCGAACCTGACCGGGGCGTGAGCGGGAGCCCGACGGGAAAACCTGCGGTCGAGGTGTCACGATTCGCTGGATCCGGACAGGAGGCGGGGAGAGCAGTGCGCGCTCCCCCCGCCTGACCGCTGCCACCGCCCCGCCACATGACCGACCGCCCCCGCCGCCGCCCTCGACGAGCCGTCCGCGCCGAGGCGACCGAACGCGTCGCCGACCTGTACGAGGCCTACGCCCCCGACATCGGCGCGTATGCCCGTCGACGATCCGAGGCCGCCGACGCCGCCGACGTCGTCGCCGAGACGTTCCTCGTGGCGTGGCGGCGACACGACCACATCCCTCCCGAGCCCCGGACCCTCCCCTGGCTGTACGGGGTCGCACGTCGGGTGCTCGCGAATCAGCGCCGGGCGTCGCGCCGTCGCGGACACCTCCACGAGCGTCTCGCGAACGAGTTCCGCGAATACGAGAGCCGGACGATCCGGATCGAGCAGTCCGACCACGTGCGGCGCGTGGCGGCGGCCCTCGACTCGCTGTCGGCCAATGACGCCGAGATCCTCCGGCTCGCGTCGTGGGAGGCGCTGACGCCGAGCGAGATCGCCACGACACTGGAGATCGATGCCGGCACCGCACGCCAGCGGCTCCACCGAGCACGTGCCCGGCTGCGACGTCGGCTCGACGAGGACGGCCTCGATCAGCTCGAGACGGCGTCGACGCGGTCCGCTCCTCTCCGGTCGCGTCGCACCGGACCGACACCCGATCCGACCAGGGCGGCGCCGTGGCTTCCCCCTCGATCCGCGGAGGCAGGGCCGTGAGCGACGACGTCGACGTCCTCCACCGCGCGAACCCGGTCTCGGTCGGGTCCGTCCGCCGACACATCACGGCCGACCGGCGCGTGTTCATCGAGGCGATGGAAGCCGACCGAGCGTCCGGAGGCCCCGTCGGACCGCGTTCGGGCGCGAGCGGTCCGGTCGTGCGATGGGCGCTCGCGGCAGCCGCCGCCGTCGCGATGATCGCCCCGCTCGCCGTGCTCCTGGCCGGCCGCGGCGAGATCGACCCGCTCCTGCGCGACTCCGTCGTGCCGGCGTCGCCGCCCGCAGCCGACGAACCACTCGTCGTCGACGAGGCCGTGCCACCCGACCCAGACGGATCGTTCACCCTGATCCCCGCTCCGCCTCCGTCGGTGTCCGACGAGACCCCGACCGCAGCCGAACGTGACGCCGACGATAGGTCGGCCGATGCCTCGCCGCCGACGACCGCCGGAGCCGAGCCGGCCGCCTCGGACGAGTCGGCCGGGACCGCAGGCGGTGGCGGACTCGCTCCGACCGACGACTCCGCAGTCGTCGCGACAGACGGCGGAGACGGAGGTGACGACGCCGCGACGGCGAGCCCGGGGTCGCCTCCCGCGAACGGCGCGGACGGCGTCGACGACGAGCCGACGGCACCGGTCGATCAGGCCCCGCCACCCGGCACCGCGCCGCAGGCCGACGACGGTGCGGGCACACCTCCGGCCCCGGTCGATCCGACCCCGCCCATCACCCAGGCGCCGGCTCCGACGTCGTCCGCGCCCACGGACGAGAACGAAGGAGGCGACGACGAGCCGGCGTCCGGTCCGACCACGACGGACCCGGATCCCGACGACGGTGAACCCACGAGTGCCCCACCCATCGCGAGCGCATTCGACCGGACGACCGATCTGCTGGTGGTGCACTTCGACTTCGCCCACCTCGACGAGGCACACGCCACGGTGGCCACGTTGGAACTCGCGACCTGGTTCGACCTCGACCCGTTCGTCGTGGCCGGAACCGCCGATCCCGAGACCCGCGGCGCCAATCACGACTACGTCCAGGTGATGACCGCTGCCTGGGGCGACGGCTGGCTCGACGCCGGTGTCGGGCGGGAGTCGGCCGTCGAGGTCGCCGCCGGCCGGTGGCTCGACGCCATCGAGGACGGAGGTCACGTGTGGGTCGGCGAGGGAGGCGTGTCCGACTTCACCGCCGAGGTGATGCGCGAGGTCCGACGGCAACGACCCGACCTCGACACCTCGACGTTCGTCCACGTCGTGCACCACAGCAGCCGCAACGAGAACGCCACCCGCGCCGGTGACCTCGACTACCTGCGGGACACGTCGAGCTACGAGCGGATCGACGACGGCAACTCGTCCAACGACACGGCCGACCTCAACGGTCGCAGCGAACTGTTGGTCGACGCCGCACGAGCCGGCGAACACAGCGGTCCCTGGGCCGCGGCGTTCGAGGCGTTCGCGCCCGAGCGGCTCGACTTCTCGGACACGGTGACGGTGTTGCACGTGCTGGGCGTCGGGGTCGACCGAGTGGCCGACGCCGACGATTTCGCTCGCGTCGTCCTCGGCGCCGGCTGACGCGCCCGGCGAACTGTCACACCAAGGCGCAAGACTCGATCGTATGATGGAACCGAAAGCGGTCCTCCAGCGGTACCTCGGGCTCGGACGAGACGCCGTGCGCCAGAAGCTCGACGGCCTCGGCGAGTACGACGTGCGGCGTCCGCTCACGCCGACGGGCACCAATCTGCTCGGCCTCGTGAAGCACCTCGCCCACGTCGAACTCGGCTACTTCGGCGACACGTTCGGGAGACCGCACGACGAGACTCTGGCGTGGAGCGACGACGACCCCATGGCCGACATGTTCGCGGCCGCCGACGAGTCACGAGACGACGTCGTCAGCCTCTACGAGCGAGCGATCGCGCACGCCGACGCCACCATCGCCGAGTTCGACCTCGATCACGAGGGCGCGGTGCCCTGGTGGCCCGACCACGTCAATCCGGTGTCCCTGCACATGATCCTCGTGCACGTCGCCACCGAGACCCACCGCCACGCCGGCCACGCCGACATCCTCCGCGAGTCACTCGACCGGTCGGTGGGTCTGAACGGGGTCGGGAACAACGTGCCCGCCGAGACGGCAGCCGGGTGGCTCGCTCACGTCGACCGGGTCGACGAGGCGGCGCGGGCGGCGGCCAACGCCGCCGGCTGACCCACCTTCGGGGCCGGCGCGTCGTCAGGTCCAGGCGAACACCGGCTGTTCGAAACCGTCGACGCGCGCCTCGGCCGACGGGCGCCCGTCGAGGCCGACCCAGCGGAACTGCACCAGCACCGCTCCGGTCGGAGCGTGGATGAGATCTCCGCCGAGTGGCACCTGGACGACCGGGCGGTCCGACTCGGGGATGTCGACGAACCGGGGCGAGTCGCCCCGCAGCAGCTGATGCAGGCCGACGCGATACGCCGCGAGCACCTCACCCGGGTCGGGATGCAGATCCCGTCCGGGCCCCGCCCACACGACGACGGGCGTCATCACGTACCCGGATCGCGTCGGGTAGTCGTCGAGGAGCCCGAGGACATCGGCGTCGCCCAGTGACAAGCCGATCTCCTCCTCGGTCTCGCGGAGCGCGGCCTCGATCGGCGATTCGCCGTCGTCGAGCCGCCCGCCGGGGAGCGCCCACTGCGATGCGTGACGGTTGAGCCCCGCGCTGCGGCGGCAGAGCACGAACGACGCACCGCCGGCCACGTCGACCATCCGGCCGTCGAGCTCGCGGGCGCCGCCGGGGATCCGGCCCATCTCCTCCTCGGAGAACGCATGGGGATCGATCCGGTCCTCGCCGACCGCCGAGTCGACGAGCACCACGGCGACCGCCGCGTGGCGCCGGCCCTCGAGCGGGACCTCGCGGCGGTCGTGCGCGGCCAGACGAGACCGCACGGCGGCTCGGAGCTCGTCGTCACACGTCAGGGGTTCGGGGATCACCACCGGCCGCACGATACGGGTCGCCGGTCCGCACGACCGGAGTCGGGACGGCCGTAGCGTGTCGCTCCGTGAGCGGAGTGGACTCGATGGTCGGTCGACTCGACCGCGTGATGATGCGTCGTCCCGGAGCGATCCTCGACGCCGACCCGGAACGCTGGCACTACGCCCACCCCATCGATGCGGACGCACTCGCACGGCAGTTCGACGGTCTGGTCGCCACCTTGCACGCGCACCAGGTCGAGATCGACTGGCTCGACGACACCGACGCCGCGCCCGACGACGGTCTCGCCGACTCGGTGTTCACGTTCGACCCGTCGTTCATGATCCCGGC
>JBCCTP010000317.1:0-5639 GCA_039198505.1 Actinomycetota bacterium
CCCGCCGGTCAGCACTTCGCCGTCGGTGTCGACGATCTCGACGCCGCCATCGCGGCGATCAACGCCTGCGGGGTCGAGGTGTCTGCGCCGACGCACGTCGGCGATGTGGCCCGGCAGGCGTTCCTGAAGGATCCGACCGGCAACCTCGTCGAGCTCAATCAGTCGCTCTGAGCGTCACCGGCCGGTGGCGTGACTCACGTCGTCGAGAGTCGACCGAACGGGTCGCCGACGTTCCGCGAGCCGACCGGTCCGAGCGGCGGCGGCGGACCATCGCTGGCTCGACGCGAACCCCGCTTGTCCCGGTACATCGCAGCGTCAGCGCGCGCGATGAGCGAGTCGAAGTCGTCGCCCGGGCGACGGTCGGCGCGTCCCACCGAGACGCCGAGGTCCGTGCCTGCCGCCTCGCCGAAGCGCATCGTGTCGACGTCGGATCGGATCATCGTGACGATGCGTTCGGGGTCGCTCGCAGGGTCGGTCAGGATCGCGAGGAACTCGTCTCCGCCGATCCGGGCCACCACGTCCGATGGCGAGAGCGTGGTGCGGATCGACTCGGAGACCGCCCGCAGCACCCGGTCGCCGACGGCGTGCCCGCGTCGATCGTTGACCGACTTGAACCCGTCCAGGTCGAGGTACAAGACGGTGAGTCGTTCCTGCACGTCGATCGGCCCACCGAGCCGGTCGTCGAGGAACTCCTCGACTCCTCGGCGGTTGAGCGCACCGGTCAGCACATCGCGTCGCATCTGGGCCGACAGCGCGTCGGCCGTCGTCCGCCTCTCCGTCGAGTCGTCGAGGGTGAACAGCAGCCCCACGTGCGTCTCGCGCTCGCGGATCGGCCGGATGTGGAGGTCGGCGTGTCGCACCGGCCCGCTTCCGAGCAGATCGATCTCGAGGTCGACGTCGGCGCCGGCGTTCGTCGCCGCGTCGATCGACTCGCGGACGGTGTCGGGATCGACCACCGACTCGAGCAGCAGTGAGATGCGGTCGTTCTCTGACTCGGGCGTCGCCGACAGCAACTCGTCCCAGCGGTCGTTGGCGGTCGCCACCGACCCGTCGGGATCGAGCACGAGCACGCCCGTGGGCAGCGCCCGGTACAGGCGATCGAGAAGGGTCTCCCTGCGCTGGAGAGCCGCCTCGGCGGCGACCTCACGCGACACGTCGATGAGCTCTGCCACCACGTGCGGCGCCGACGCGTCGTCGAGCAGGTTGTGGTCGGTGCACTCGCACCAGACCCAGTTTCCGTCCTTCGTCCGGAAGCGCTGCCGCAGGCGCGTCGCGTGCCCGGGCTGTTCGAGCAACTCGATCCACGCCACGATGCCGGCCTCGTGATCGTCGGGGTGGATCAGCATCATCACCGACTCGCCGATCAGGTCGTCGGCCGACCAGCCCAGCATCGCAGTGAGGTCGTCGTCGATGCCCTCGATGATCGCGGCAGCCGACAGCTGGTACGAGCAGCGTCGCGGAGCGATCGTGGTGGCCTGTCGTTCGCTCTGCTCCGATTCGTCATCGCGAACCAGCACCGCGATCAGGCATCCGTGGGGTTCGGTGACGTCGGCGATCTCGAGCCACATGGGCTGGCCGTCGTCGATGCGTCGGACGTGCGCCGACCCGTGACCTTCGCGGCGGGCGTGTTCGAACGCGACCACCGCCTGGCCCTGTGTGTCGGGGGTCAGGAGGTCGAGCGGACCGTCGGCGTCGGGAACGAGATCGGAGGAGATGTCGATCCCGGCGGGCATCTCGACGACGGCGGCAGTGGTGGGATCGAGCGCGAGCGCGAGCGCGTCGGTGCCCGGCTCCGCGAGGAGCTCGAGAACGCGCTCGAGGTGTTCCATGCCTCTCGAATCGGCGGACGGTCGTTGCCACGTGAGCGACTTGAGACGTCCTTGACGCCGCGACGACCGGTCATCGCGTTCGACGCGCAACGGCCGGGCCCGTCGGACGAGCCCGGCCGCTGCCGTGAGATTCTCGGTTGTGCGACCCGTGAGCGGGTCAGTCGAGGCGCTCGATGATGGTGGCGTTGGCCATGCCGCCACCCTCACACATGACCTGGAGGCCGTACTTGCCGCCGGTGCGCTCGAGCTCGTTGAGGAGCGTGGCCATGAGCTTGGTGCCCGAGGCGCCGAGTGGATGACCGAGGGCGATGGCGCCACCGTTCACGTTGACCTTGCTCATGTCGGCGCCCGTCTCCTTCTGCCACGCCAACACGACCGAGGCGAACGCCTCGTTGACCTCGAAGAGGTCGATGTCGTCGATGGTCAGACCCGTCTTCTCGAGGATCTTCTTCGTGGCCGGGATCGGGCCCTTGAGCATCGTCACCGGGTCGGTGCCGGCGAGGGCGAAGCTGTGGAACTTGGCCCGCGGCTTCATGCCGAGCTCCTCGGCCTTCTCGGCGCTCATGATGAGCACGGCCGACGCGCCGTCGGAGATCTGCGACGAGTTGCCCGCCGTGATCTTGCCGTCCTCCTTGAAGGCCGGCTTGAGGTTGGCGAGGCCCTCGGCGGTGGTGCCGTCGCGGATGCCCTCGTCGTCCTTCACGACGACCTTCTCGCCGTCGATGTCGACGGTGATCGGGATGATCTCGTTCTCGAAGCGGCCCTCGTCGCGGGCGACGGCGGCGCGCTGCTGGCTCTCGGCACCGAAGGTGTCGAGGTCCTCACGGGAGAGGTCGTACTCGTCGGCGATCATGTCGGCACCGATGCCCTGCGGCGGGAGGCCGGTCTCGGCGTAGCGGTCCTGCTGCTCCTGCGGGAACGGGAACCCCATGCCCTGCACGATGGACGAGCCCATCGGCGTGCGGGTCATGACCTCGACGCCCGCCGCGATGGCCACGTCGTAGGCGCCGGCGATGACGCCCTGTGCGGCGAAGTGCATCGACTGCTGCGACGAGCCGCACTGACGGTCGACGGTGGTGGAGGGGACCTCCTCGGGCCAGCCGGCGGCGAGCACCGCGTTGCGGCCGATGTTGAGCGACTGCTCACCGACCTGCATGACGCAGCCCATGATCACGTCGTCGACCTGGCCCGGGTCGAGATCGTTGCGCTCCTCGAGCGCCTTCAGGACCTGCGCCGCGAGGGCCGCAGGATGCTCGTCCTTCAGGAGGCCGTTGCGCTTGCCGCCGGGGGTCCGGACGGCGTCGATGATGACTGCTTCTGCCATGGGATGTCTCTCTTTCTCCGGGAGATCGGGGTGGAACGTGACTCGAGGGTGGATGGGATCAGCTGCGGTCGATGGCCGACCGGAGGTTCTGTTGGAGGCGCGTCATGACCCACGCGAGCGCCTGGCGCTCTTCGCGGCCGATGCCGTGGCGCAGCTCGGCGCGGAGCACCTCGTCGACGTCGTTGACCTGAGCGGCGAGCTCGCGCCCCGCCTCGGTGATGGCGACGAGCCAGACACGGCGATCGTTGGGGTCTGGCTGGCGCTCGACGAGGCCGCGGGCCTGCAGGCGGTCGACGACCGATCCGATCTGGGCGCGCCCGATGCCCAGGTGGTCGGCGAGCCGGGTCTGCGAGGTGGCCCCGAACTCGGTGACGTAGCCGAGGAGGCTGGCCTGGGTGAGGTTGAGGTCGAGTGCGGCGAGCCGGGCGTCGAACGCCTCGCGCACGAGCCTCGCCGTGGCCATGAGGGTCGATTCGACCCGCTGCCACGGCGGTGCGTCGAGTTCGTGGGTGGTGAGGCTGCTCATCGCGTCGGTCACGGCGGGACGTCGGATGGATCGACCGTTCGTGTGGACACATATTGTATGGCGACGTACAATGTTCGACAAGTTCGCGCCGAAACCGACCGGCGCTGCGATCGATCGACGAGAGAGGACCTCACCGATGAGCGATGCCCCCACCCTCACCCCTGAGGAGGCCGCCGCCTTCCGCCAGAAGTGCGACGACTTCCTCGAGACGTACGCGTTCAAGCCCGGTCAGGGCATCCCCACCTACGAGGACCAGAAGGCGTTCCTGGCCGCCGCGGCGGGCGCCGGTCTCGCCGGTGTGGCGTATCCCGAGGAGTACGGCGGGGGCGGCTTCACCGCGGCGCACGACAAGATCTGGCGCGAGGCGCAGGGGAACTACACGATGATGACGGGGGCGTTCATCATCAGCCACGGCATGTGCGTGCCGATGATCGCCGAGTACGGCACCGACGAGATCAAGAAGCGGTACCTCCCCGACGCCATCTCCGGCAAGACGCTGTGGTGCCAGATGTTCTCCGAGCCGGGTGCCGGGTCCGACGTCGCGTCGCTGCAGACCAAGGCGATCAAGGACGGCGACGAGTGGATCCTGAACGGCCAGAAGGTCTGGACCACCACCGCTCACTTCGCCGACTACGGCATCGTGATCGCCCGCACCGACCCCGACCAGCCGAAGCACGCCGGCATCTCGATGCTCATGGTCGACATGAAGGCGCCGGGCATGGAGATCCGCCCGATCCACCAGATCGACGGCGGCAGCGAGTTCAACGAGGTCTTCATGACCGACGTGCGCGTCCCGGCCGAGAACCTGCTCGGTGAGTACAACAACGGCTGGCGCATGGCGACCGCGATGCTCATGTACGAGCGCGTCGCCATCGGCACCGCCGGCACCGGCAAGGTCAATCAGCCCACGTACAAGCTGCTGCTCAAGGCCGCCGAGGAGAACGGCAAGATCCACGACCCGGTCGTGCGCCAGCAGCTGATGAAGATCTACTCGATGGAGACCACCAAGGCCCTGGTCGCCCAGCGCACCAAGGCCGAGATGAAGGCCGGGAAGACCCCCGGTCCGGGTGGCTCGCTCGGCAAGCTCTTCGGCTCCGAGATCGCCTGGTACATGCGCGAGGTGGCGCTCGAGATCGCCGGACCGCAGACCATCGCGTGGGAGCCCGACGCCGAGAACGGCGCCGAGCGTCAGCGGATCTTCCTGCAGTCGTTCCAGTCGTCGATCGCCGGCGGCACCGACGAGATCCAGCGCAACATCATCGGCGACCGCGTCCTCGGATTGCCCCGCGAACCCATGGTCGACAAGGGTGTGCCCTTCAAGGACCTCAAGGTCGGCACTCAGTCGTCCGACTGAACACCCGACCCGTTGAGGTCGCGTCGGGGCGTCGCCCGCCGGGGGGTCCGGCGGCGCCCCGATCGCTCATCTCATGAACATGTGACACAGCAGCTGTGTCACACGTCCACGAGAACGACTCAGGTGCGGCGGGTGGCGCGGTCGGCCAGGTCGTGAGGTCCGGCGGCGGGGTAGCCATGGCCGGCGCGGATGGTCGCTCCCCACGGTTCGAGGATCGAGCACAGCTCGCCGACGTCGTCGTCGCCGAGTGCGTCGGCGATCGGAGCGCAGAGCGCGTCGGTGGTCGACTCGACGCCCTCGCGCAGCATCCGACCGGCGTCGGTGAACGCTCCGTCGGCGACGAGCCCTCGCGACTCGAGTGACGCCGTCGCCTGGTCGAACCGCTCGTCGGACCATCCCCGGGTGCGCGTGTACGACCGCAAAGGAAGCCCCCAGAACAGCTCGGTGAGCAGCCCGATCTCGCATGCGTCGAGTCCGGCGCCCACCCATGCGAGCGTGTGGCCGTCGCCGCGGAACTCGCGGAGTCGGTCGCCGAGGCGCCAGAGCTCGCCGAGCGGATGGTCGGGAGGGTCGAGCAGCGCGAGCCCGGCGAAGAGCGGTCGACCC
>JBCCTP010000318.1:0-5638 GCA_039198505.1 Actinomycetota bacterium
CACCGCTCCACAGCGTGTTGTCGACGAGGATCGCCCCGTGCGGCGCGAGCCGGCTCAGGATCTCCTCGTAGTAGGCGGCATACCCACCCTTGTCGGCATCGATGAACGCGAGGTCGATCACGGTGTCGGACGGCATCGCCCGGAGGGTGTCGATGGCCGGTCCGAGCCGGAGTTCGATCCGGTCGGCGAGACCGGCGGCCTCCCAGTGCTCGCGGCCGATCGACGTCCACTCCTCGCTCACGTCGCAGCAGATGATGCGAGCTCCGTCGGGCAGTGCGCCCGCCATCGACAGCGCGGAGTAGCCGGTGAACGTACCGACCTCGACGATCAACGACGGTTGGGTGAGCGCCACGAGGGCGGCCATGAACTCCCCCTGCTCGGGAGCGATCTGCATCATCGCCATCGGCATCGCCGCCGTGGTGTCGATCAGCCGCTGCTGGACCTCGCTCGGCGGCGACGAGTGATCGACGACGTAGCTGTTGAGTTCGTCGGAGAGTCCGATGGAACGAGGCGACATGCGCGGAGTCTCGCACGGTGTTCACCCGGGCGCTCGACCGCACGGTCACTCGACGACGATCTCGGCGAACATGCCCTCGGCGATGTGCGGTGGCCCGCCGTCGACGTCGGGCGGACCTCCCTCGGCGTCGGCCGCTGCGGCCAGATAGGCGTCGGGATCGGCCCCGATCGGGATCATGCAGAGCAGCGCGTAGAGGCCCGGAACGGTGAGCGAGCCGTCGCCCTCCGCGACGAAGCCGGGCGCGCCGGGCGGTGCGACGATCACGGTCTCGACGAACGGGAACAAGGCACCGAGCTCATCGGGAGGCAGCCGGACGAGTTCGTCGATCGTCCGCTCCTCGTCGTCGGGAAGGCGGATGGCGACGAGCTCGTGCACCTCGACGTCGCTCGCGTTGACCAGCTCGATCGAGGTGCCCGCGTCGATCCGGTCGGGGAGGCCCCCGAACGCGTAGTCGGTCGCCGCGACGCGGACGACGCCCGGGTTGGCGGTCTCGGTCGAGTCCGCGGGCGCAGGGGCGTCGGGCACAACGTCCGGGGCGGCGTCCGGAGTGTCGTCCGATCCGCACGCCACCAACGCGATGGTCGCGACGACGGCGGCAGTCAGAGTCGATCGGCTGGACAGAGGCGACGGGTGGGTGGGTCGGCGTGGTGTCATGGCCATCGACGATCGCGATCCGCCCTTTCGAAATCCTTCGAGCCGGCCTCGGCTCCTACCCTGAGGTCGTGGGCGCCGAGCGGGACACTCCCGAGATCCGGTTCGCGCGTTCCAACGGAGCCCGGCTCGCCTGGCAGGAGTTCGGCTCGGGTGACGAGACGGTGATCGCCATTCCCCCGGCCGCGCAGAACATCGAGACCGCCTGGGAGTGGCCCGAGCTCCGGGCGATGTTCGAGCGCTTCGGCTCGTTCTGCCGATACGTCCACTACGACAAGCGGGGAACCGGCGCGTCGGATCGCGGACGAGGGGTCCCGGGGCTCGACGAGCGCGTCGACGACCTCCGAGCGGTGATGGACGCCGCCGGGGTCGAGCGTGCCCACCTGTTCGCCCAGTCGGAGGGCGGTGCGACGACGCTGCTCTTCGCCGCCACGTACCCGCATCGGGTGAAGACGCTGATCATGAACGGGTCGGCGGCTCGGCTCGTGTCGTCCGAACACGCGGGCGATCCCGAGTTCCGAACGCAGCAGCTCGAGGCACGTCGGCGCTTCGCCGATGCGTGGGGCACACCCGAGACGATGTCGATCGGGTTGTTCGCACCCTCCTATCTCGGTCGCGAGGACTTCCGCGACTGGTACGTCCGCTACGAACGGACGGCCGCGAGTTCCGAGGACGTGTTCGACCTCCTGGTGCAGATGCTCGACATGGACGTCGCCGACGTCGTGCCCGAGATCGAGGCGCCGATGCTGGTGCTGCACCGCCGCAACGATCCGGCGATGCCGATCGAACTGGGTCGAGAGCTGGCCGAGCTCGCTCCCGATGCCGTCCTGGTCGAGCTCGACGGCGACGATCACTTCCCGTTCGTCGGTGACTCCGAGCCGATGTACGCCGAGATGGAGCGATGGGTCACGGGAACGGTGGCCGAGCGTTCCGGGTCGACCGGAGGGGCCGGCGTTCCGGTCGGATCGTCGGCTCCCACCGCACCGAGCATCACGACGCTCGGACGCTTCGGCGTCACCGTCGACGGAGAGGAGGTCGACGCCGCAACGTGGGGATCGCGGCGGGCGCGGGTGCTGCTCAAACGGCTCGTCGTCGCCGAGGGGCGCCCGGTCACCCGCGACGAGCTGTTCGATCTGCTCTGGCCCGACGAGACCGATCGCGCTCGGCTCGGCTCTCGCCTCTCGGTGCAGCTGTCGGCGGTGCGTCGGGTGCTCGGTGGAGGTGTCGTCGCCGATCGAGACACGGTTGCCCTCGACCGCGAGGTCGTGTCGGTCGACCTGGTCGCCTACCTCGCAGCGGTCGACGCCGGCGACGATCGCGAGGTGATCGAGCGCTTCGGAGAGTTCCTCCCCGAGCACCGGTACGACGACTGGGCGCACGCGATGCGCGAGCGGGTGCGGAGTTCGTTCACGGTCGCCGCCCACCGTGTCGCCACGGCGGCGCTCGACGCCGACGAACACGACCGGGCGCTCGACCTCGGTCGCCGGATCCTCGACGCCGACCCGTCCGATTCGCTCGCCCACGCCACCGTGGTCGACGCTCTCGAGGCGATGGGCGACGTCGCTGCAGCCGACCGGCAGCGAGCCGCGTGGCGAGACGCAGCCGGTTGACGGCTCCGCCGGCGCCGAAAGGCTTTCGGAAGGGTCGCCGGCCACGGTGGCGACATGACCACACACGACATCGTCGACGAATCGACCCGCACGGATCAGCTCCCCGGGACGACCCAGCCGTACGTGCTCCAGCGCGGCGAAGGCGTCCATCTGCACTTCCTCGGGACTCTGGCCACGCACAAGTTGACCGCCGGCGAGCGCAGCTCGATGACCGCCGTCGAGTTCGATCAGCCGCGTGGCTTCGGACCCCCGCTCCACTGCCATGACGACGAGGACGAGCTCATCGTCGTTCTCGACGGCGAGATCTCGTTCCGCTCGGGCGACGTCGAGGCGATCGGGCGAGCGGGATCGGTGGTCCACCTGCCGCACGGCGTCCCGCACACGTTCCAGGTCGTCTCGGAGACCGCGCGGATGCTGACCATCAGCTCCTCGGCCGACTCGACGCCACGCTTCGATCGATTCGTGGGCGCGCTCGGGACGCCGACGGACGACGCGGTGATCCCCGAGCCCGGTGAGGTCGATCCGCACGAGGTCGCATCGGTCGGTGCGGCGTTCGGCATCGAGACCCTCGGGCCGCCGCCGGCACCGCTCGACTGACGTTCGAGGTCGTCGACCGCTCGGCGCACCGGCCCCGAGAACGCCGAAAGCCCCGGGGCGGCGGTCCCCGGGGCCTGCAGCGGAAGGAATCCAGAATCAGTCAAGCACGACGTTCCGTGGTCAGACGACCCCAGCGAGTCAAGTTTCTGTCAGGGTCCGGGACGGGGCCGACGCTCGACCCCTGGATCAGACCGGACCGGATCGACCGGATCGACCGGCTCGTTCGACAGGTTGCCAACGACCGGAGATCCGCCGGGACGGCGCCCCCTCACCGACGGCGACGACGCTGTGCTGGTCGACGATCACCCCACCGCACTCGGGGAGCCCCCACAGCGCCAGGTCGTCGGGCACCTTCCAGGTCGACCCCTCGGGCGACCAGTGCGGGATCGCGAGACCCTCGACCAGTCCGAGTGCCGGTCGGGTGGACGGTCCTCGTCGCAGACGGCGTTCTGGCATGGCCGTCTGCTCGCAGAGCACCATCGCGCCCGCCGACGCGCCGGAGATCACCGTGCCCGCTCGGTGGAGATCGACGACGCGTGCGCCCACCGGTGTGAGTTCGTCGGAGTCGGGGTCGGCGAGCACGGCGAGCAAGCCCGCCGGCGACCCGCCGGGCAAGATGACCAGAGCGATGTCGTCGGCGAGTACGTCGAGTGCCGCTCGCTCGTCGGTCCGGGGATCGGGAACCGGGACGGCCTCGACGCCGAACGAGGCGTAGTGGGCGGCGGCTCGGCGGCACGCACCGGCGTAGTCGTCGCCGATCCGAGCAGCACCCGCCAGCACCACGGTGTCGCCGTTCGGAGTGAGCTCGACGACGGACCGATCCATCTCGACGCAGTCCGGCGTGAACTCCCGACCACCCTGCAGACAGATCACTCCCGCCATCCGACGATCATGCCCGAGATGCGTGGTGTCCGCTTCTGCCCGGGCCGGATCCGGACGGTGTCCGCTTTCGCCCGGGGCCGTTTCAAGTGGTGGTTGCGACGAGTTCGTTGAATCGTTCGGCTGGAGTTTGCCAGTCGAGGGTTCCGCGTGGTCGTCCGTTGAGGAGTCGGGCGAAGTTGTCGAGGTCGTCTTGGGAGTGCACGGACAGGTCGGTGCCCTTGGGGAGGAACTGGCGGACCATGCCGTTCCAGTTCTCGTTGCTGCCGCGCTGCCACGGACTGTGCGGGTCCGCGAAGAACACCTGGACACCGGTCGCAACGGTGAATCGGGCGTGACCGGCGAGTTCCATTCCCTGGTCCCAGGTGAGTGACCGCACCAGCTGAGCGGGGAGTCGACCGATGTTCGCGATCAACTGTTCGACGACGTGGTCAGTGGTCCGGTTGTCGAGCCGGATCAGCATCCCGAACCGGGTCGAACGCTCGACCAACGTCGCGACCGCGGACTGCTGGCGGGCTCCGATGATCAGATCGCCTTCCCAATGCCCCGGCACCGCCCGATCCGCGGCTTCGGCGGGCCGCTCAGAGATGTTGACCATCCCCACGATCCGCTCCGACGATCTCACCGCACGGCTCTGGGGGCGACGCTGGTCGCGTTGGCGGCGTAACGCCTCGACCAACTGGCGTTTCAGGGTGCCTTTCGCCTGGACATAGATCGCTTGATAGATCGACTCGTGCGACACCCACCACCCTGGCTCATCGGGATACTCCCGACGCAGCCGCCTCGCGATCGCTTTCGGTGACCATCGCTGCTCGATGATCAACCGGCACACCTGCGCCCACAACCCCGGACGTGTCTGCCACCACAACTCTCTCGGCCGCAACGCCGCCTGGTCTGCTTCGGCCTGAGCCCGACACGCCCGATAGTCCACACGTCCGCCATGGCGGGCGATCTCACGACCGATCGTTCCCCGATGACGACCCAACCGACGACCAATCACCGCATCGGACTCACCCCGATCGATCCCCACCCGGATCTCCTCGCGCTCCAACACAGACAGACACCTCGACCCCGACCCCGACGTGCCTGAACGCTCCACGCTGTCATGCCGTTTCACCAAACCAGGCTCGCGGGCCGCCCAACGCCGCAACGTCCGCTCCGACACCGCAGCGATCGCACCAGCCTCCACCCACGTCGCACCACGCGCCCGCGCATCCAAACCCACCAACACCCTCGACCGACCAACCAAACCAGCCACCACAACACCCCCACACACCAGGAACCGTCGCGACCACCACTAGACCCAGCCCGGGCCAGATCCGGACACCTCACCGGTCGAGCTGTCCGGATCCGCCCGGGCCAGATCCGGACACTTCACCGCGTC
>JBCCTP010000319.1:0-5607 GCA_039198505.1 Actinomycetota bacterium
GGCACCCGTTACGACGACGAATTCGTCGTCGACACGTGGGCGGAGGGGATCGCCGGTGTCGACGCCGGCCCGTACGACGCACTCTTGGTCAACGACGCTCGCGTGCGGGGGATCTCGTCCCGGCTCGACGACCCCAACGAGGCCGCCGCCCGCGAGTTCGTCCGACTCCTCGGTGAACGCGGGATCGTGGTCGACACCGGGTGGGGGAGTGGTGCGGCGTCGACGCTCGTGCCCGTCGTCGGCAGCGTGGAATCCGAGCCGCTCTCGACCGTGGTCGCCGAGATGCTCACCACCAGCGACAACAACACCGCCGAGATGCTCCTGAAGGAGATCAGCGTCGTCGCCCAGGGCAACGGGGCACGGGCTGCCGGGCTGGCCGTGCTGCGCGACCGCCTCACCGCGTGGGGAATCGATCTCGACGGCATCACGGTCGTCGACGGCTCGGGGCTCAGCACCGGCAACCGACTCACCTGCGGCGCCGTCCTCGAACTACTGCAGCGGTTCCGCGGGACCCCACTCGACGCCGGTCTGGCGGTCGCCGGACGGTCGGGCACGCTCCTCGACGAGTTCACCGAGTCACCCGTTCTCGGCCGCCTCCGCGCCAAGACCGGCACGCTGTCGAACCCACCGTTCGACGCCGATCCGCCGGCGGTGAAGGCGCTCGCGGGCTACGTGGACGCCGACACCGACTCGGCGTTGGAGTTCGTGGTGATCGCCAACTCGGCCGACGTGAGCGAACCCGCCCGCTACCGACCGTTGTGGTCGGCGTTCGGCGACCGATTCGCGACGTATCCCGACGGACCGGGCAGCTCCGACCTCGGACCGTCCGTCGACGGCTGACGCCCGACACGCACGCGGGCGTCGGCCACGCACTCGGGTGCGCACCGTCGCCCTCGTCGGCGTAGGTTCGGTCCCATGGCGGTGATGCCGATGTTCCCGCTCGGAAGCGTGTTGCTCCCCGGCGGCGTGCTGCCGCTCCACGTGTTCGAACCCCGGTATCGCCAGATGGTGATCGACATGCTGGCCGACGACGACGGCGAACCGGAGTTCGGCCAGGCGTTGATCACGCACGGGTGGGAGTCGGG
The DNA here is from genome assembly GCA_039198505.1 of Actinomycetota bacterium. Taxonomy (GTDB): domain Bacteria; phylum Actinomycetota; class Acidimicrobiia; order Acidimicrobiales; family Ilumatobacteraceae; genus Ilumatobacter_A. The sequence continues at coordinate 1,086 of JBCCTP010000319.1, forward strand.
CGGTGGTGACGAACGAGCGTCGATCGGCACGGTGGCCCGGATGATCCAGTGCGAGGCGCTCGACGGCGAACGGTACTCTCTCGTGGCCGTCGGAACCCGCCGGATCAAGATCAACGCCTGGCTGCCGGACGACCCGTACCCGCTCGCCGACGTCGACGAGTTCCCCGACGTCGATCCCGATCCGCCGAACCTCGCGGTCGAGGTGGCGGCCACGCACAGCCGAGTGCGGGCCGTGCTGATGCTCGCGGCCGAGGTGGGCGAGGTCCACGTCGACGCGACCGAAACCGAGATCGCCGACGATCCGCTGGTCGCCACCTACCACCTGTCGGCCCTGGCCCCCGTCGGTCCCGCCGATCGCTACCGACTCCTCGCCGCCGAGGGTCCGACCGACCGACTCCGCATCCTCGACGAGGTCCTCGACGACGTCGAGGCCGTCATGCGATTCCGACTCGGCTGAACGGCGTCGCGACCGGACCCTCGAGCGGCCGAGCGACCGCGGGAGCGACCCGCCGCCCGGTGGGGTGCTCGGCGAGAGGTGCCCGACCACTCGCAGGGTCTGCTACAACATCGCCTGTGGCCGAACGAGATCCCGTGACGACCCGACCCGCCGCCAAGCAGGACGACGCATCCCTCGGCGACGTGGTCGACTTCGTCAAGGCGTACGCCAAGCAGGAGGTCGTCGGACCGCTCAAGGGCGCCGGCCGGTGGATCGCCTTCGGTGCGGCCGGAGCGTTCGCACTGGGACTCGGGCTGTTCTTCCTCATGCTCGGGCTGCTCCGCGTGCTGCAGACCGAGTGGGATCGATCGGCCACCGGGTCGCTGTCGTGGCTCGCCTATCTGATCGTGCTGGTCGTCACCGTCGTCCTCCTGGCCTTCACGCTCTTGCGCATCAAGAAGACGACGCTCAACAACGAACCGAAGTGACCGGAGGAGACGGCGAGATGGCCAAGAACGACGTTCCCGAGACCCCGGCGACGATCACCCCGGACGACCTGCGCGCCAAGATGCAGGCGTTCCAGGGCGACGTGCAGGGCAAGGTCGACGACAAGAAGTCGACCATCGCCGCTGCTGCCGGCGGCGCAGCGATGGTGCTGATGATCGTGATGTTCCTGCTCGGCAAGCGGTCGGGCAAGAAGAAGAGCGCCGTCGTCGAGATCCGTCGCGTCTGATCCATGGCACTGCTGCCGTACGCCCTCCGACCCAAGGTCATCATCCGCCGCAAGGCGATCTGGTCGGGCCTGCTCGGACCCAGCACGTTCTGGAAGGTCGTCGCCGTCTGGGTGCTCGGCAAGGACACCATCAAGCGCGCGGTCGGCAAGAACCCCGAGGCGCTGGGCACGTTCTCGGTGGCCACCGACAACTTCGTCAACGTCATCAACGCCAAGCCGCTCACGAAGAAGCAGCAGAAACAACTCGGCATCACCAAGGCGACCATCGCCGCCGCCGCCGAGGCCGCCGTCCGCCAGAAGCGCCCCGACGCCGGCATCGACCTCAAGATGTGAACGACAGTGTGGGTCAGGCACACACTGTCGTTTTCGTAGGATCGCGGGGCCATGAAGGTCCTGCTGCGCAACCCGAAGCGGGAGATCGACGTCCCGGGTGATCGCACGGTCAATCACCTGCTCGACGGCCTCGACCTGGTCCGTGAGTCGCACCTGGTGATCCGCAACGGAACGCTGGTGCCGGGAGACGCACGCCTCGCCGACGACGACGTCATCGAGATCCGCCCGGTCATCTCCGGAGGCTGACCTGAGCCGCGCACCCAGCAAATGCCGCTCGTGCGGCGAGCCGGCCGTCATCGACCTGCCACGACACAACGCCAACTTCTGCGCCGAGCACCTCCTGCAACTGTGCCGACGCCAAGTCGAGAAGGCGATCGACGACTTCGACATGCTGTCGCCGGGCGACCGCGTGCTCGTCGCCGTCAGCGGCGGAAAGGACTCGCTGGCCGTCTGGGACATCCTCCTCGAGCTCGGCTACGACGCCGAGGGCTTCTACGTCGGACTCGGCATCGGCGACTACTCCGACGAATCGACCGGGTACGTCCGCCGGTTCGCCGAGGAACGCGGCCTCTCGCTCCTCACCGTCGACCTGCGCGACGAGTACGGCTATGACGTGCCGACGGCCGCTCGGGCCACGAAACGGGTGCCGTGCTCGGCATGCGGGATGTCGAAACGCCACCTGTTCGACTCGGCGGCGCGCGACGGCGGCTACGACGTCGTGGTGACCGGACACAACCTCGACGACGAAGCGGCCGTCCTCTTCGGCAACGTGCTCCGGTGGGACGTCGACTCGCTGTCCCGACAGGCCCCGATGCTGCCGGCCCGACACGGCTTCCCGAAGAAGGCGAAGCCGCTGGTCCGGCTCACCGAGCGGGAGACGGCGGCGTGGTGTCTCCTGCGCGGCATCGACGACCTGGTCGAGGAGTGCCCGATCGCCGAGGGCAATCGACACCTCCACTACAAGAACGCCCTCAACGCGATCGAGGCCGAGTCGCCCAGCGCCAAGGCGGCGTTCTACCTCGAGTTCCTCGACAAGATGTCGCCGATCCTCGCCGACCGCTCGCGGGCGTCGGCCGGCGAACTCCGCGAGTGCGCGTCCTGTGGGGCTCCGACCACCACCGAGGTCTGCGCGTTCTGTCGGCTGGTCGCCACGGCGTCGGCGCACGAACCGGTCGCCGTCGATCTGGTGCTCTCGCGCCGAAAGCGATAGGAAGTCCCGGTGACCCGACCCTTCGCCGTGGGCGACATGGCCCTGCTCCTCGACGTGAAGAAGAGGCGCTATCTCATCGACGTCGAGGAGGGTGGCGAGTTCCACAGTCACGCGGGCTTCGTCCGCCACGACGACATCGTGGGGACACCTGAGGGCACAACGGTCCGGTCCACCAAGGGCGCCGAGTACATCGTGCTGCGGCCGACGCTCGAGGACTTCGTCGTCGAGATGCCGCGCGGTGCACAGGTGATCTACCCGAAGGACCTCGGCCCGATCTGCCTGCTGGCCGACATCGGTCCGGGCATGAAGGTGTTCGAGTCGGGCATCGGGTCGGGTGCGCTGTCGATGACGATGCTCCGCTACGGCGCCGAGATCACCGGGTACGAGATCCGCGAGGACTTCGCCAACCGCGCCCGGACCAACGTCCGCAGCTTCCTCGGGACGGACGCTCTCGAACGCTACGACGTCCACATCGGCGACAGCTATGAGGGCATCGATGCGTCGCTCGGGCCGTTCGATCGGGTCGTGCTCGATCTGCCCGAGCCGTGGCGAGTCGTGCCGCACGCCGAGTTCGTCCTCCGTCCGGGCGGTCTCCTGATCGCCTACACGCCGTCGATCATTCAGGCGTCACAGGTGCGCGAGGCGCTGAAGGGCCGATGGATCGATGCACGCACCCTCGAGGTGCTGCACCGCGGCTGGCACGTCGACGGTCAGGCGGTGCGACCCGACCACCGCATGGTCGCCCACACCGGGTTCCTGTCGATCGCCCGGTTCCTCGGTAAACCCCCGAGAGGTGACTCGCCGAGCCAGCAGGTGTCCGACACCGACTGACCCGAGCCGGGTGACCCGCCGCTTCCGGTCACTCTTCCCAGCAGCTCGTCCAGGGCACACCAGGGATCATCGGCAGTGGCACCGGTCGGTCGCGGTTCGTGTTCCCGGCGGCCTGGCCGTGGACGTTGCGGAGCCGGTATGCGAAACAGACGTCGGGGTGGGTCACCTCGTTGCCCACGAGGAGCACGTCGTCGACGTCGCGCAGGATGATGAACCCGTCGCGGAACGTGTTGTCGAGGATCCGGAAGCCGGCGGTGTCGTAGACGAAGAACCCGCATCCGTCGCACCGGTTCTCGTAGATCCAGTTGGGGGTCGGGTTCGGGCGGGCTCCCTCGAATCGCCCGGCGTAGCCGATGATCCCGACCCGTCCGTTCACCCCTCCGTTCCGCACCTCGATCGTGTTGCGACGGATCGTCTGATCGGCGAGGCGCCAGAACACGATCGGCGCATCGAGGTTGCTGTTGCCCGCACCCTCCTCGAACCGGTTGTCCTCGATGAGGACGTTCCGACCGTCGGTGTTGACGACGTCGCCGCCGGCGTTGTGGTGGAAGTGATTGCCGCGGATGGTGATGTCCTCGCTGCGGTAGATGAGGCTCTCGACGTTGATCCCGAACTGTGGGGCGATGCCACCGGTGTGGTGGATCTCGTTGTCCTCGATGAGCACCCGGACGCCACCGACGATCGAGATCCCCTGTCGGCGGTTGCGATCGAACTCACCGCCGCGGATCGTGATGTCGCTGACGAACGATCCGGGCCCGGTCTGACCGACGAGGAGGATGCCGTCACCCGTCGCATCGACGAGCCGCACGTCCTCGACCAGAACTCGCGCGGCGCCGGTCCAGATGCAGATCAGGTGTCCCTCGTCGTGATCGACGGCGCCTTCGGACGGCCGTGGCGTGAACACGTGGGTGTCACGGTCGCCGATGATCGTTCCGCCGCGGATCACCACGTCGGTGCTCCTGGTCACCCCCACGACGCA
>JBCCTP010000320.1:0-5584 GCA_039198505.1 Actinomycetota bacterium
GGCGGGGGAGACGGGGGCGCCGACGCATCCGACGAGCAGCTCGCTCTCCACGCCGCCGAGGCACGCCGGTTCCTCGAGGTCGGTGTCCGCAATGGCGACCTGGCCGTCGCCGCCGAACTGCTCACCGACGGCTTCCGCTTCCACTCCGCCACCGGACCCGTGGGCGCCGACGTCGCGACCGAGCGGATCGCGGGAGGCCGTCCCCTCAACGTCAAGAACGTCATCGCGTCGGGCGATCTGGTTGTCGCCCATGTCCACGTCGAGGGCGAGGAGCCCCACGTCAGCTGGGACGTCTTCCGGATGGTCGACGGCCGGATCGCCGAGATGTGGTCGGTGCACCAACCGATCGCTCCGCCCGAGGAGCAGGCCAACACCCATCCGCACTTCTGAGCGCGTCCGGTCGTTCCCGAATCGAGGTCATCGTGAAGTTGTCCGAACTGATCCGTCCGACGACGCGGCGCGTCGAATCCCCCGTCGGCGACGACGGACGCCCGGTGTTCGCGATCGGCCACGTGCCGGTGCCGGCGGCCGACGTCGCCCGGCTCGCCGACTTCTACGAGTCGATCGGCTGTCGTCGCGTGGCCCGGCTTCCGGGAATCGCGATCCTCGAGTTGCGCGGCGGCACCCATCTCGCTGTCGCGAACGGGCCATCCGGCGAGACCACACTCGACCTCATGGTCGACGACGTCGATGCGACCCGGGATCACCTGGTGTCGCTCGGAATCGATGTTGGTCCGATCCGCCGCCAGTTCCCCCATCGCGTCTTCACGGCGTCGGATCCCGAGGGGAACACGTTGCTCGTCCACTCGAGCCACGTCGCCGGCATCGTCTGACGACGACCGGGAAAGACGGTGAGCTGCCGACCGCACGACATGGTCGAACCGTGCGGTCGATCCCGTCGCCGCGCGGCAAGATCTCGGCGGAGGTGACGTGATGGGCAACTACGCAGTCGTCGGAAGCGGGGAGTACCTCGAGCCGATGGCGCCGGTCGACCGAGAACTCTTGTCGGTCGTCGGCGAGTCGCCGCGCGTCGCCTGTCTCCCCACGGCCGCCGGTCGCGAGGGCGACCCGATGATCGACGACTGGATGCAGCGAGGCGTCGATCACTTCACCGCTCTCGGCGTCGAGGCGCGCGGGGTCCGAGTGTGGGACCGCGAGTCGGCGCAGGCGACCCGGTGGGCCGACGAGATCGACGAGGTCGATGTCGTGTACCTCTCCGGGGGCCATCCCGGACACCTGTACGACACGCTCGTCGGGACCCCCACGTGGTCGGCCATCGAGCGCGTGATCGAACGCGGCGGGATGCTGATCGGATGCAGCGCCGGTGCGATGGTCCAAGCCGAGCGCTTCCTGGGTGGGGTGCGCCGGCGGACCGGGTTCGGTCTCTGGCCCGGCGTCGTCGTCATCCCGCACTTCGACGAGATCCCGTCCGTCGCGCTGTCGGCGGCGCGTCGCGTCGCAGGCACCGATCTGACGCTGGTCGGAGTGAACGGGGACACCGCGCTGCTGCGCGCCGGCGACTCGTACCGGGTGATCGGTGACGAGGTCACGATCTGGTCGCGGGCGGGCCGCTCGCGACACGGGCCGGGGCCGCTCGTGACCGACCTGCTGCCCTGAACGTCGAATCGGACCGTCGGGTCAGGCGGTGCCGGTGTTCACCGGCGCGGTGCTCGGCGGCGACGACGTCTCGGGTTGGACGGCGTGGCGCATGCGGTTCTTCCCCTCGGCCTTCGCGAGGTACAGCGCCATGTCGGCGGCGCGGACCAGGCTGGCGCGCGAGGCGTCAGCGCCGAGGTGGTCGAGGCTCGCCACCCCGATCGAGGTCGTCTGGAGGTGCGCCGACCCATCGGGGAGCTCGAGGGCGGTCGAGTTGAATGCGGCGATCAGCCGGTCGGCCAACACGCCGGCACCCTCCTGATCGGTGCCGGGGAGCAAGACGAGGAACTCCTCGCCGCCGTATCGACCGACGATGTCTTCATCGCGAACGGTGGCGCGCAGGAGATCGGCGGCATGGACCAGCACGGCGTCGCCGACGTCGTGCCCGTGGTGATCGTTGACCGCCTTGAAGTCGTCGAGGTCGAGGAACAACACCGAGAGCGGGTGCCCGTACCGGGTCGCAGCAGCGTGCTCGGCGTCGAGTTGTTCGTCGAGGTGTCGGCGGTTCGAGACACCGGTGAGCGCATCGAGCCGGTTCTCGGTCGCCAGTCGCTCGGCTTCGTTCTTCCAGTCGGCGACCTTCTCGGTGAGTTGGCTCGCCATGACCTGCGCCTGGACCTGCCGGAGCAGGATGGCCTCCTCGGCGAGGACGTCGACCATCTCGCGAGTCGGTGCGTCGGCCTCGAGGATCGACGCCAACTCGGCGAGCATCACGTCGAGTCGGGCGCACGAGGCCTCGATCTGGCTGCGGTCGATGTGGAGGATGCTCGCGACCTCGTCGACGGCCGACGAGCCGTCGACGTCGCCGCGCACGCCGTCGGCGAGGATTCCGGCCGCGCCGATCACCGAGGCGAGATCGACCGTGTTGCTGGGTCCGCGGTGGCTCGCCGCCACGGCGTCGACGATCTCGGGCGGGAGGTCCCACGCTTCGAGCAGGACCGAGCCGACGGTGGCGTGATCGGCGCCGAATCCGCGGCGCTCGGCGGCGACGAGTTGCTCGTGTGTGCCATCTGGATCGAGCTCTTCGTACACGTCGGGCTCGAGGAGATCGATCACGAAGACGCCGATGTCCTGCAGGAGTGATGCGAGGAACGCTTCGTCGCTGGCCACGCTCGGGGCGAACGACGACAGGATCTCCGCGATGGCGGCGGAGTGGACGCTGCGATTCCAGCGGCGGGCACGGAACGACTCGGACCGACGCGCGGACAGGTTGCGCCCCGCCGTGAGGCTCAACGTCAGCGACGCCGTCAACACCGTGTCGAGTCCGAGGAGGGTCACCGCTTGGCGGAGATTCTCCGTCCGGCGTCGCCGGCCGTACACCGAGGAGTTGGCCAGGCGCATCAGTCGTGCGGTGAGCGACGGGTCGTGTCGAACGATCTCGATCACGTCGACGAGCTCGGTCTCGGGGTCGCCGCACAGCTCGATGAGCTTCACCGTGATGGCCGGGGGCGACGGAAGTCCTCGTGCGGACGAGATCCGGTCGCGGAGTTCTGCTGTCGACAGGCTCATGGTCGGGTCCCCTCGCACGCACCACCACCCACTCGCATGTCAGCTCTTCGGCGCGACGCCAGGGAATCTTGAGGTTTGATTTCGGGCGGGGTGGTGCGGCGGTCGCTGTGCCCGGTTCAGGCCGCCCGGACGATCGGCCGCAGGGCAGGCGACGCGCTGCGCAGGAGGGCGAGCTGTGCCGTGGTCACGGCCAGCACCGGCGTGGGTCGATCGAACGTGACCGGCTGTTCGACGGTCGCGATCGTCAGGTCGTCGGTGAGCGAGACGTAGCCGAAGCCACGGTCGCCGATCGAGCGGCCGGCGGGGACCACGATCTCGTCGGCGACGTTCGCCAGCCACGCGGCGTCGTCGAGGTCGAGCGCGAGCCAGCTGTCGCTGATCCGGGCGATCTTGGGGTCGGTGTGGATGGTCATCGTGGGTACCTCTTCTGGTGGTTCGTGTTCTGGTGGTTCTGTAGGCGTGTGAATAGTTGACCGGTTGTCTAGTCCAAGTCGTTCGAGAGCGACCGGTGCGGGCTGGGTCGACGGGCAGCCGATGGGTGGGCCGGTCAGTCGAGGAGCCGGCCGGCGACTGCGCCGAGTCCTCGGAGGAGTGACGGGTCTCGCCGCGCCTTCGCGAGCACCATGAGGCCCTCCATCTGGGCGATCACGGCAGCGGCGGTCGCTCGGGCATCGGAATCGTGGTCCGCGCCGTCGGCGGATCGCTCGATCGACTCGGCGACCAGATCGACCATCTCATCGAGGATGGAGGACACCGCCGCTCTGATCGTGTCGTCGCGTGGTGCCATCTCGATCGCGAAGTTGCCGAATCGGCAGCCCGCCACGACGTCGTCGCGCTCCCGGAGGCGCTCGAGGTTGTCGGCGAGCAGGTGGCCGTACCGGTCGATCGCCTCCACTGCGTCGAGTGTCGGGTCTCCGAACGCCGGCTCGAAGAGCTGGGTGCGCGTTCGATGCCAGGAGCGTTCGAGCATCTCGAGGGCGAGCGCCTGCTTGGAGTCGAAGAAGAAGTAGAAGCTGCCCTTCTTCGCATCGGCGGCGTTGCACAGTTCGGCGACGCCGACGGCTTCGTACCCCCGCTCGTGCATCAGGACGTCGGCGGCGTCGAGGAGTCGCTGCCGGGTGCTCGTGTCGTGTCCTGCGGGCATGGGGGCCATTATAGTTGACCAGTCGTCTAGCCGTCAAGGGCGGCTCAAGAATCCGTGTCGACCCGTCCACCGGGGCGATCAGGCGCGGGCGGTGTGCCGGGGACCAGTGGACGTGGTGTCCTCGGCCGGGGTGCGCGGGCTGCCGGCGGGACGTCCGAACAGATACCCCTGGGCGAAGTCGCAACCGAGGGAGCGCAGCGAGTCCGCCTGCTCGCGCGTCTCGACACCCTCTGCGGTCACCGTGAGGCCGTGAGCGTGACACAACTCGACGATGGCCCGGACGCGGTCCGATGAGCGAGGGTGTCCCACCTCGGGATCGAGGGCGGTCACGAGAGATCGGTCCAGCTTCACGATGTTCAGTGGATAGTTGGCGAGGTTGCTCAACGAGGTGACGCCGACTCCGAAGTCGTCGAGCGCCACCCGCACACCGAGTGACGAGAGTCCCGAGAGCGTCTCGATCATCCGCAGCGTGTCGACTTCCGCCGCCGTCTCGGTCACCTCGACCACGAGCCGGCGAGCATCGAGACCGTGCGTGTCGAGGAGGCCGGCGATTTCGCGTGAGAGATCGGGCTGTTGGAGCTCGCGGCGAGACATGTTCACGTGCACGTTCACGTCCGCCGGCCAGGTGGCCGACGAGGCCTCGACGATCGAGCGCTCGAGCAGGTGGCGACCCAGCGGAACGATCAAACCCGTTCGTTCGGCGATCCCGATGAACTCGGCGGGCGCGATGGGTCCGAGTCGATCGGAGCGCCACCGGGCGAGGGCCTCGTAGGCGACGACCGACTCGTCCTGGAGGTCGATGACCGGTTGGAACTGCAGGTGGACTCGTCGCTGCTCGATCGCTGTGCGGAGCTCGTCGACGATCGTCCGCACTCGTTGCGCGTCGTGGTGCACGTCGACGTCGAAGACCCGCCAGGTGTTCTTCTCCGCGCCCTTCGCTCGGTAGAGCGCGAGGTCGGCGTGGTGCAGCGACTCCATCACGTCGTCTCGCTCGGAGATCGCGGCGATGCCCACGCTGGCGCTGATGTTCGCCGTCAGACCATCGACCATGACCGGCGCACGGAGGTCGGAGGTGAGTGTCAGCCCGATGTCGTGGGCTGACTCCGCAGTGTGGTCAGCGAGGAAGACGGCGAACTCGTCGCCACCCATCCGAGCGGCGACGGCCGTGGGGAGTCGACGTCGGATCCGTCGACCCGTCTCCCGGAGGACCTCGTCTCCGACGCGATGGCCGAGTGCGTCGTTGACGCCCTTGAATCCGTCGAGGTCGACGAGGAC
>JBCCTP010000321.1:0-5561 GCA_039198505.1 Actinomycetota bacterium
CGGCACCAACCCGTTGGCCGCCGGCGGCCACGGATCGGGTTTCGACCGCGTCGGCGCCTTCCAGGTCGGCTTCAACGACGGACTCGCCCGCTGCGCCGAGCTGATCGAGAACCGACTGCCGCTCGTGCTGCTCGACTTCGTCGGCGACCGAGACACCGGAGGCAACGCGCCGTTCGGATTCGAGGAGAACCAGCTCTTCGACTTCCTCCCCGACGACCTCAACCTCCTCTACGACAACGATCTCGAGGCGGACTTCCCGAACTTCGAGCCGCTGACGTTGGTGCCCGTGTCGAGCCTCGCCGACGCCACGTGCGACGACCTCTCCCCGGGCTTCGAGAACGGCGCGGCGCTCTGCGACGAGTCGTCGACGGTGTACCTCAACGTCCCCGTCGCGCAGCAGATCTACGACGAGTTCGGCGACTTCGCGCCGGGCTACCTCCTCGGCATCGCGTGGGCGGAGGCCGCACTGATCTCGAGCGGATCGACGCTGACCGGCGAGGAGCGGGCGCTCGAGGCCGACTGCCTCACCGGCAACTGGGTCCGCACCGTCATTCCCGAACGCGATGCCAACGGCAACCTGGTGTTCGACGAGGACGGATTCGTCTTGCTGCCCCAGCCCCGCGACCCCGGTCGAGGGGCTTCGGTGTCGCCCAACGACCTCACCGAAGCGATCCAGATCGCGATCCTCATCGGTGACGAGGACGATGACATGAACGCCATCGGCAGTGCGTTCGAGAAGATCGACGCGTTCCGTCAGGGAACGTTGTTCGGCCTCGACAGCTGCTGACCGGCCCGCGCCGTTTCAGCGTCAAGAGTCGCCCGACGTGGCGTCCCCGACCTCGCCGACGTCGTCACCCACGTCTCCACCCGCGTCACCACTGTCGTCGGGCGGTGCCGAGGTCGTCGTCGATGCCTCGGTGGTCGTGGTGGCGACCGTGGTGGCCGGCACTGTGGTGGGCGGAACGGTGCTGTCGGGAGGATCGGTGCTCGCGGAAGCCTGCGTCGTGGCCGGAGCCTGCGTGGTGGCCGGTGCCTGCGTGGTGGCCGGCGCGAGCGTGGTGGTGCTCTCGGGCACCGTGGTGGTCGACGACGTGGTCGTCGTCTCGTAGTTCGGGTCGAGCCAGTTGAAGGTGGGCAGCATCTCGCGCTGCGTCTGCTCCTCGGGCTCCTTCACCCCGTCCCACACGTACACCTGGTCGCCCATGCCGATCAGACCCTGCAGGTCCTCGGAGATGTCGAGCGGGATGCGGATGCACCCGTGCGACGCCGGCTGCAGTGGCACGTTGAGCGCACCGTGGATGGCGATCCCGTAGTTGAAGTAGACGGGGTTCCACATGCTCCCGAGGGCCGAGTCGCGGATCCCCTCGACCTGTCGGTAGAAGGTGAAGACCCCGCCCGGCGTGTTCGAGATCCCGCACTCGCCGCGCACGATCGGCTCCTCGCCGTTCTCGTTGCCGTACTCGCCGGGGCTGATGGTGACCTCTTCACACCACTCCTCGCCGGTGCCCGACGACATGTGGGTGATCATGACGGGCACGTCGTCCTGGAAGACGGCCAGCGTCTGCTCGGGCAGGTACACCTCGACGTGGTTCGGAGTGGCGTTGGGACGGCGCGGCTGGATGATGAACGGGTCCTGCATGTACTCCCACATCTCGGGCGACACACGGCCGGTCGGCGCATTGCTCTCGACGCCGAGCACGAGCTTCTCGTAGGCCCAGACCGCCTTGATGGTCTGGTCGCCGTAGATGCCGTCGACGGGGCCGGGGACGAACCCGAGGTCGGTGAGCCGTTGCTGGACGCGTCGGACGTCCTCACCGGCGACGCCCCTGCCCAGGGTGCGGTTGAGCAGCGTCTTCTCGACCGGCGCCGTGGTGGCGACGGTGGCCGTCGGCTCGGGAACCGATTCGGGAACCGTGAGCGAGACCGCCGGCTGCTGGACGACGGCTGCGGGATCGGCCGCCAGCGTGTTGGTGGGTTCGTCGGACCCGCCGCCCAGCGCGACGCCGGCCACGACCACGGTGCCGAGGAGCGCGGCAGCGGCGGCCGCCGGCACCCATTGCCGCACCGGCGAGGTCTCACGGTCGTCGATCGGCCGCTCGGGACGTGCCGGTCGGTCTCGTCGTGGCGGCTCTCCCCGCGGGGGCGGACCGGCGCGGCCCGGTCCTCCGGGGCGCGGCCCACCGGGTCCACCGTCGGGTGGACGACGGCGCGGCGAGGGCGGTCGACGTGGATCGTTCACGAATTGTCCGAGGAGATCGTCCGACGACGCGTCCGCTGGGAAACCCCTGCGCCGGGACGTTGCCAAATGTACCCATCGGCGCCGTCACGCGCGTCGCGCTCAGCGCGACTTTCCGGCTGATTTTCCCGCTCTGAGTGTCGATGTCACGCTGCGGGGCCGTCGCGGCCGATCGCGTCGCGGTCGATCGGCGTGATCCCGTCGAGATCGCCGCGCAACTCGAGCATCTCCCGCACGATCGTGAAGATCACCGAGGGTGAACTCAGCGTCGACTCTCCGCGCGTACGAGGGAAGTAGTCGACGCCGAACTGCAGCATCTCGAACCCGAGCCGCGTCGACCGGATCACCAGCTCGGCATCGATGAACGACCCTTCGCTGCGCAGCTCGACGTGATCGAACAGCCGGGCACGACAGAGCTTGAACGCGAAGTTGATGTCGCGCGCCTTCACCCGGAAGAGGGACCGGATCAGCAGGTTGTAGAAGAACGTGTAGACGGTACGCAGGTAGCCCTCGCCGGTGCGATCGAAGCGGTACGCGCTGACCAGGTCGACGTCGTAGTCGCGCAGCAGGCGGACGGCCCGGGGCAGCTCGGCCATGTCGAACGGAAGGTCGGCGTCGGTGTAGAGGACGAGGTCGCCGGTCGCCGCAGCGAATCCGGTCTTCATCGCTCCGCCGAGCTTGCGATTGCGTTCGTGATGCACGACGCGGACTCGCGGATCGGTCTCCGCCATCCGATCGGCGATCTCACCGGTCCGGTCGGTCGAGGCGTCATCGATCACGATCAGCTCGTAGTCGCCGATGTCGCCCGACGCCATGAGCCGGCGGCCGGCGAGGTGCCCGGCGGCCAACGCCCGCTCGATGTACAGCTCCTCGTTCCACATCGGGTAGAAGATCGACAGCTTCTCGAACCGTTCGTGCTCGATCTCGTCGAGCCGGGCGTCGGAACGCGTCGATGCCCGGGGCGCTGGATCGGAGACCGACGCAGACATCGGAGCGGAGGGTAGCGACGTCAGCACGGGGGGTCCCGGCACCGGCGCACCGGTAGCGTGCTCGGCAGATGGGCCAGAGCCCGCTTCCCCCGCCGCCGTCGACTCCCCCGTCGACCCCTCCGACGACGTCCCCGTCCTCGATGTCGTCGACGTCGTCGACCGCCGACGCGCCGGTCGACCCGCCCATCGCCGGGTGGTCGACCGAGAGCGCGTCTCGGCTGAGCGGGCTCCGCGAGGGTTCGATCAGCTTCGCCTGGCGGGCGATGCTGGGCATCGTCTGGGGTGCCGTGTTGTTCGCCTTCGCCGCGGTCTGGCAGGCGAGTGTGCAGATCGGCATCGCGACGTGGTGGCTCGGTCCCCGGTCCGATCCCAATCCGTCGGTCGTCCGGCTGCTCCCGTTCGCACTCGCCTTCGTCGTCCTCGCAGCGATCGCCTACGACGTCCGCCGGCTGTTGACCGTCAGCGGCGCCGCCGCAGCGCTGATCGTCCTCGGGGGTCTCGCCGACCTCGACCGCTCGGTCGGACTCGCCGTCACCGAGATCGCCATCGGGGTCGCCGTCGGGCTGACCACGGTGGCTGCCACCACGGGGCGGATCCGCGCGGTGCCGGTCGCCGAGCAGCCCGAAACCCCGTCCGCCGCCGGCGGATAGCGTCGCCCGGCGTGACCCACGCCGATCCCGACGCTGCGACGACCACGAACTCCCCACCCTCCGACGCGGCGTCGCGCACCCGAGTCCTGATGGATCTTCCCGTCGGGGAGCGGGTCGGCATCGCCTTCTCCGGCGGACTCGACACGTCGGCCGCCGTCGCGTGGATGCGCGAGCGTGGCGCGGTTCCGTACACGTACACCGCAGACCTCGGTCAGTACGACGAGCCCGACCTCTCGTCGGTTCCGGCGCGAGCGGCACAGTACGGCGCCGAGGAGGCCCGCCTGGTCGATTGCCGCGACGAGTTGGTGCGGGAGGGGCTGATCGCGCTGCAGTGCGGCGCGTTCCACATCCGCACCGCAGGCCGGACGTACTTCAACACGACTCCACTCGGCCGGGCGGTCACCGGGACGTTGCTGGTACGGGCCATGGCCGACGACGGCGTCGACATCTGGGGCGACGGATCCACCTACAAGGGCAACGACATCGAGCGCTTCTACCGGTACGGGCTGCTCGTCAACCCCGACCTGCGGATCTACAAGCCGTGGCTCGATCCCACGTTCGTCGACGAGCTCGGCGGCCGACAGGGGATGAGCGAGTTCCTCACCGCGCACGACCTGCCGTACCGCGACCCGGTCGAGAAGGCGTACTCGACCGACGCCAACATCTGGGGCGCCACCCACGAGGCGAAGGCGCTCGAGGAGCTCGCCACGTCGATGGAGATCGTGTCGCCGATCATGGGCGTCGCCCACTGGGACCCGACCGTCGACATCGCCACCGAAGACATCACGATCCGGTTCGAGGAGGGCTGGCCGGTCGAGATCGGCGGCTCGACGTTCGCCACGCCGGTCGATCTCGTGCTCGAGGCGAACGCGATCGGCGGACGCCACGGTCTCGGCATGAGCGACCAGATCGAGAACCGCATCATCGAGGCCAAGTCGCGCGGCATCTACGAAGGACCGGGCATGGCGCTGTTGCAGATCGCCTACGAGCGACTGCTCACGGCGGTCCACAACGAGAACACCCTCGAGAACTACTCCACGATGGGACGGCGTCTCGGGCGGTTGCTGTACGAGGGCCGCTGGTTCGACCCGCAGTGCCTGATGCTGCGCGAGCCGTTGCTGCGCTGGGTCGGCTCGGTGGTGACCGGCGAGGTCACGGTGCGTCTGCGCCGCGGCGACGACTACACGATCGTCGACACCACCGGTGAGAACTTCACGTACGAGCCCGACCGCCTGTCGATGGAGCGGGTCGAGGACGCGGCGTTCGGTCCGCTCGACCGCATCGGCCAGCTCACGATGCGCAACCTCGACATCACCGACACCCGCGAGAAACTCGACGCCTACCGCACGTCCGGCACCCTGACCGGCGGCGACATCACCCCCGCTCTCGACCCCTCGACCGACTGAGTCCGTTCCCGACCCGTCCGCCCACGTTCTCGTGTACGTGTGACACAACAGGTGTGTCACACGTACACGGGTTGAGCTCGGAGGTTGCGGGGTGCCGTATCGCAGGCGAGCCTGAGCCGAAATCGGTGCCCAGAGGCACCCGCCTGACCAGTACGTCGACGGGAGCCCCATGCGACAGACATCGCTCACACCGATCGTTCTCGAACACCTCGCCGCTCACCACGGCATCGCCAGCCGCGCCGAACTCGTCCAGTTCGGGCTCACCCGTCGCCAGATCGAG
>JBCCTP010000322.1:0-5548 GCA_039198505.1 Actinomycetota bacterium
CATCGGATGCGTGAGCGCACCGAGCGCAGCCTCGCCGCGTTCGCCGTCGCCCGAGCCGGACGCAAGGACTGCGCCACGCTCGACGATCTCCTCCGCAACTGGGACGGCGAGTTCACGGTGCTCATCCGCAAGCGCGTCGCTCGCCACATCGACGGGTGCGACGTGTGCGACGAGCGCCGTGGCAAGGTCGCCGCCCTGGCCCTGTTCGGCGCCGCACCGGTGCTCGCGGCACCGCCCGACCTGCGCGATCGCATCCTGGCGTCGGCCCGGTCCACGGGGACCGCACCTGCCACGCCGTACCAGTTCACGGCCACGGGCGGATTCCCCCGACTCGTCCGCACGGCTCGGCGCGTGGCCGGGTGGGTCGCTCCGGCGGCCGCCGCATCTGTGCTCCTGGTGGGCGCCGGTGTCGTCACCGTGATCGCCCTCGACGACGACGGCGACGTGCTGCGCGCTGCCGACGTGACCACCACCGTGGACGACGCAACGGGGCAGTCCCAGCCGACGACGACCGAGGTCGCCAGCCTGCCCGGGGTGCCCGACGCCGCCGACGAGGAGGTCGTCGATTCCGCCGTCGAGGAGCAGGTCGTCAGCGAGTCGGAGGCGCGGCGGCGAGATCCGAGCACTCCCGACGCAGCACCGGAGCCGGCCCCCGCGGCCGAGGCACCCGACGAGACTCCGACCGGCGAACCGGACGACGGATCGGGTGCCGGCATCGACGCCGGCCCCGAGACCGACCCGCCACCGAGCGACGACGACGGATCTCCCGATCCGCCGATCGACGAGCCGGCCGACCCCCTCCCGCCCGACACGGGCGAGCCGCCCGTCGATCCACCTCCCACGGAGCCACCGCCGGTCGACGACCCTCCGGTCACCGACCCCCCGCCCACCGACCCACCACCGACCGATCCGCCGCCGGCAGCGCCGGGCGAGCTGTCGGTGTCGGCGGGGACGCTCGACCTCGGTGGCGGTGCGGGCACGTCGTCGGCGTCGGTCACCTTGTCGAACGTCGGCGGCCAGCCGATCGCCTGGGCGGTGTCGGGTCCACCGGCACCCTTCGGACTGTCGTCGACCGGGGGCGAGATCGCTCCGGGCGCCAGCGTGCAGCTGACGGCCACCATCGACCGGGCGGCGCTCGACGAGGGTGACTACACCTCGACCGTGCAGGTCGTCGGGCCGCTGGGGCCGATCCCGCTCACCATGAGCGCGGCAGTCGATCGCGCCCCCACGTTCGCCGGTGCCGCCGTGAACTCGCGCTGCGCCAACTTCGGCGCGTCCCCGGTGCTCACGATCGGATTCCAGGTAGGGATCTCCGACGAGTCCGCCATCACCTCCGCCACGTGGTCGGTGTCGGGTGGTCCGGCCGGCCAGTCCGGGTCCGACGCGCTGACACCCGACGGCGACTGGTTCGGAGCGGTGGGCGTCCAATACGTCAACGTCGAGGACATCAACGGCACCTGGTCGTGGAGCGCCACGGCGACCGATGCCCGAGGCAACAGCAGCACGATCTCCGGAACACACACGGTCGCCTGCTGATCGCAGCGCTTGCTACCGATCGGTAACCGGGCCGCTAGCCTCGCCCCGATGTCCGACGCTGTTGCCGACGGGCGGCGCCGCAGCGTCCTCGACCCCGACTCGCCTCTGAAGCTGGCGTACCTCACCTATCGGGGCAAGCCGTACGTCGGCGGACAGGGTGTGTACACCCGTCACCTCACCAAGGCGCTGGTCGATCTCGGCCACGAGGTCGAGGTGCTCGGCGGCCAGCCGTACCCGGTGCTCGACGAGCGGGTCGAGCTCACCGAGCTGCCCAGCCTCGACACGTTCAACGACCACTACCCGGGTCGCCTGCCGGGCTATTGGGAGATCAAGGACCGCCACGATCTTCTCGAACTCGGGCAGTTCCTCACCGGCACGTTCCCCGAGCCACTCGCCTTCTCCAGCCGCGCCGCCGCCAACCTCGTGCCGCGTGCGCACCACTTCGACCTGGTGCACGACAACCAGTGCCTCGGCTACGGCATCACGAAGATCGAGAAGGCGATCCCGACCATCGTCACGCTCCACCACCCCATCACCAAGGACCGCGAGCTCGAGATGGAGCACGCCCGCACGCGCTACAAGCGCTGGTCGGTCGGCCGCTGGTACAGCTTCGTGAAGATGCAGGGCCGGGTCGCGCGCAAGATGCCGCGCATCGTCGTCGTGTCCGAGAACTCGATCGACGACATCCACGCCGACATGGGCGTCGACCGCGATCGCATGCGGCTGGTTCCGGTCGGCGTCGACCCCGACCTGTTCCGTCCGCTCGATCACGTCGGGCGTCGACCCGGTCGCCTCATCACCACGGCGTCGGCCGACGTCGCACTGAAGGGGCTGTCGTACCTCATCGAGGCGGTGGCCAAGCTGCGCACCGAGCGCGACGTCACGGTCACCGTGATTGGCAAGCCGAAGCCGGGGAAGTCGCTGCGCCTCATCGACGAGTTGGGTCTCGGCGACCACGTCGAGTTCGTGTCGGGCATCTCCGACGAGCGTGTGGTCGAGCTGTACGCCGAGTCCGAACTGGCCGTGGTGCCGAGCCTGTACGAGGGCTTCAGCCTCCCGGCGATCGAGGCGATGTGCACCGGCACCCCGCTCGTCGCCACCGACGGCGGCGCTCTGCCCGAGGTGACCGGCACCGACGGCGAGACCGTCCTGCAGTGTCCGGCGGGAGACGCCGATGCCCTCGCCGGCACCATCGCCCGAGGCCTCGACTCGACCGAGCTGCGCGCCCGCATCGGGACCGCCGGCCGTCAGCGGGTGCTCGACCGGTGGACGTGGCGCCGTTGCGCCGAGCTCACCGTCGACCAGTACCGCGAGGTGCTGGCCATGCCCCACAACATCGAGAAGCTCCGCGCGAACGGACGTCTCTGATGGCGCTTCCCTCGCTCGCGTGCTGCTGTCCGCTTCTGCCCGGGCCAGATCCGGACACTGTCCGCTTCGGCCCAAGTCCGCTCCGAGCCGACTCATGCTGACGATCCGCTTCGATCGGCTCGGGATGCGCCCCGACGACCGCGTGCTCGACGTGGGAGCCGGCTTCGGCCGACACGTCTTCGAGTGTGCCCGCCGCGGCGCTCGTGTCGTCGCCCTCGACTACGCCGCCGACGAGGTCGTCCAGACCACCGCCACCTTGGGCGGGATGATCGACGCAGGCGACATCCCCGAAGACCGCGTGTCGGGAACGCTGCGCGGCGACGCCACCCGCCTGCCGTTCGACGACGGGAGCTTCGACGTGGTCATCACGTCGGAGGTCCTCGAACACATCCAGGACGACGTGTCGGCCATCGCCGAGATGGTCCGGGTCCTGCGCCCCGGTGGCACGTTCGCCGCCACCGTGCCCGCCTGGCTCCCCGAGAAGATCAACTGGATGCTCAGCGACGAGTACCACGCTCCGAAGAGCCCGGGCGGCCACGTGCGGATCTACTCGAAGACCGAGCTGGCGGCGAAGCTCCGCGCAGCCGGCCTCGACGTCGAGGGCACGCATCGTGCCCACGCCCTGCACTCGCCGTACTGGTGGTTGAAGTGTGCCGTCGGCCCGACCGATGAGGATCATCCGGCGGTCGTGCGCTACCGCAAGTTCCTCGAGTGGGACATCATCGAGCAACCCCGTTCCACGGCGATCGCCGAGCGAGCGCTGTCGCCGGTCCTGGGCAAGAGCATCGTCTTCTACGCCACGAAGCCGGCCGCCGACTCCGACACCGTGGACGTCTCGGCTTCGACCGCCGGCGACGTCCACGCCGGGGTCGCCGCATGAGCGCCGTCGAGGCCCCGACTCTCGCCGGTGTGCTCACGGCCGAGGAGCTGGCGCTCACCGCCGAGCACCTGATCGACCTGCAGCGTCCGACCGGGATGATCCCGTGGTTCGTCGGTGGGCACTGCGATCCGTGGAACCACGTCGAGACCGCCATGGCGCTCGACGTCGCCGGCCGACACGACGCCGCCCAACGTGCGTATCAGTGGCTCGTCGACGTCCAGCGCACCGACGGGAGCTGGCACGCCTACTACGACTACGACGGCGGGGTCGAAGACCCGAAGATCGACACCAATGTGTGTGCGTACATCGCGACCGGTCTCTGGTACCACTGGCTCAGCGCCGGTGACCGTGAGTTCGTGGAGGCGACCTGGCCCACCGTCGACCGGGCGATCGACTTCGTCCTCGCCCAGCGACGTCATGACGGACTCGTTCTCTGGGCGATCGAGCCCGATGGCACCCGTCCGTGGGACTACGCCCTCCTCACCGGCACGTCGAGCATCCAGCACGCGCTGCGCTGCGGTTCCTGGCTCGCCGCCGAGCTCGGCCACGACCGGTCGCACTGGATCGACATCGCGGACGACATGGTTCGTTCGATCCAGGATCGGCCCGACGCCTTCGAACCGAAGGCGCGCTGGGCCATGGACTGGTACTACCCGGTGCTCACCGGAGCACTCGATCACGAGACCGCCAAGCGACGCATGGGCGACGGCTGGGACACCTTCACCATGGAGGGCCTCGGCATCCGCTGCGTCAGCGACGAGCCGTGGGTGACCGCCTCGGAGACCGCCGAGTGTGCGCTGGCTTACGCGGCCATGGGCGATACCGCCACAGCGACCGACCTGCTCCGGTGGACCCGCACCCACCGCAACGACGACGGCTCGTACTGGACCGGGATCGTGTATCCAGACGAGATCGTCTTCCCCTTCGACGAGGTGTCGAGCTACACCGCGGCGGCTGTGATCCTGGCCGTCGACGCCATCTCCGGCACGTCACCGGCCAGCCGCATCTTCGCCGCCTGACCCTCCGCCCGCCCTCGCCGGCACGCCGCACGCGGGTGGCGGCGGCCTGGTTCCCGGCGCCGTCGGTCTCCGACGGCCAACGATCGGGTCCGGCGCCGTGGCTACGGCGCCCGAGGTGCAAGAAACGGGCCATCCGGTGGCGGCGTGGAGGCGTGATCGGGTGGTGGCTCCGCCCGTTCGGGGCGCCACGCTGCAGCGGCTTGATGGTGCTGGGCCTCATCGTTCAGCGGCAGCGGTGCCGGGCCGGCGTTCGACACGACGAGCGGTGGACCCGACCGCTGCGAGACGACCCGCGTCCGTGTTCCTCGTCGATACGCGATGGCGGCAGCGACGATGAACAGCGCGGGAAGACCGAACGTCGCCACTGGACGTGAGCTGCTCGTGAGTTGCGACTCGCCGTCGGCGAGAACGCCGCCGTAGACAGCCGCCATCACAACCGCACACGACACCAGAACGATTCGACCGAGCAGTACACGTCCGAGGCCGATGCGGCGCTTGCGGAATATCCGTCGCCACGTCCGGCCGAACGCGAAACCAGCGACTCCGAACAGCACGAACCACCACACGAGCGACGTCACGACCCAGTTGTCGGTCGCCGAACAGCTGACTTGAGGATCGGGATCGTCACGCGACCAACGAGGCCCGACGCCGCGTGCGGTCAGGCGACGGGCTGACCGGCTCCCCGCCGACGAACCTCCTGGTCCGCCGTGACGTCGCGAATGATCACGGTGGCGGCCACGCCGGC
>JBCCTP010000323.1:0-5542 GCA_039198505.1 Actinomycetota bacterium
CGCCGGGCATCGGGGAGCCCGAAGGTGGTCCGTCATCGCAGTTCCTCGTCGAGCAGGCCCGCACCCACGGCGTCTGGGTCGGCGGCTCGTGCCCCGAAATCGGCCCCGACGCGCCCGAGGGCGACGACCGCCCGTCGAACTCGTTCGTGCTCGCCGCGCCCGACGGATCGACCTCTCGCTACCGGAAGATCCACCCGTTCTCCCACGCCGACGAGGAGAAGTACGTCCGCGCCGGCAGCGAGTTCGTCACGGTCGACGTCGAGGGCGTCCGGTGCTCGCTGTTCGTCTGCTACGACCTGCGGTTCGCCGACGAGTTCTGGGCGCTGGCCCACGACACCGACGCGTACCTCGTGGTCGCCAACTGGCCGGCCAAGCGACGCCGCCACTGGTCGGCCCTGCTCCAGGCGCGAGCCATCGAGAACCAGGCGTACGTCGTCGGGGTGAACCGCGTCGGCCGCGGTGGGACGCTCGACTACTCCGGCGACAGTGCGATCATCGATCCGCTCGGCGAGACCCTGGCCGCCGCGGCCGGCGTCGAGACCGTCGTGTCGGCCGCGATCGATCCGGCCCACGTGGCGTCCACCCGCGATCACTTCCGCTTCCTGCAGGATCGCCGCTGACGGGATCCGGTGCCTCGTCAGACCGGGCGGGACATCAGGCTGACCTCGAGGCCGTGCGAGGTACGGCGGCCGACCTCGGCGAAACCGAGTCGCTCGTGGAACGCGAGGGACGGCTCGTTCGGCGGGTCGACGTTGACCTCGAGTGCGAGCTCGGGAGCCGACGGGAAGCGCTCGGCCATCTCGTCGAACACCCGGCGATACAGCGCCGAGCCGAGCCCGCGGCCCTGCCACGCCGGGTCGAATGCGACCCGATCGAGGTACAGCACCGACGGATCCCGATCCATGAACCACCGGTAGTTCCCCGAGTCGTACGTCGATCCCGGGCCGAGAACGACGCAGAACCCGGCGATCGCATCGTCGACGGCGACGACCAGCGCGATCACCGACTCGTCGACGAGGAAGGCCAGCTTCTCCCGATCGACCGAGCCGACCTCGGGGACGTTCACCTGGTTGATCTCGAGGAGGACGTCGAGATCGTCGGGGCCGGCGGGGCGGATCACGTGCGACACGGGCGACATCATGCCGGTCGGTGAACGATCGCGAACAGGGAATCGCCTGCGGCTCCGAGCGGTTCTAGCGTGTGATGATGCTGTTCAGGAGAAAGACCGAGATGGTCGATCCCGCCGAGGCGCTCGCCGGCCGGACCGACCAGACCATGCCCCTGCCCGACACCCACTTCGTCAACGGCCACCCGATCGAGGGGCCGTGGCCGGACGGCCACGAGGTCGTCATCGTGGGGATGGGTTGTTTCTGGGGTGCCGAGCGCATGTTCTGGACGCTCGACGGCGTGTACTCCACGTTCGTCGGATATGCGGGCGGCTACACGCCGAATCCGTCCTACGAGGAGGTCTGCTCGGGGCGCACCGGCCACACCGAGATCGTCGGGATCGTCTACGACCCCGAGGTCGTCTCGTTCGAGCGGATCATGCAGGTGTTCTGGGAGGGCCATGACCCGACGCAGGGCATGCGCCAGGGCAACGACGTCGGCACGCAGTACCGCAGCGCCGTGTACACCACCACCCCGGAGCAGGCCACCATCGTCGAGTCGACGCGCGCGGCGTTCCAGGAGCGCCTCGCCGAGTCGGGGTACGGCGACATCACCACCGAGGTGCGCCCGATCGCCGACGACGAGATCTTCTACGCGGAGCCGTACCACCAGCAGTACCTGGCCAAGAACCCCAACGGGTACTGCGGGATCGGTGGCACGGGCGTGTCCTGCCCCATCGGCCTCACCAGCTGACGTTCCGCCGCTGCCGATTCGTCCGGGCCGATTCGCGAGATCGGCTACGGTGATCGTCGATCATCGGCGGGCGTGCTCCCGCCGTCCACAGAGCACCGGACCGCATCGGTCCAGGACACGGAAGGACACCCCCATGGGCATCTTCGACAAGGCCAAGGACATCGCCGGGAAGGCCAAGGACCAGGCCGACGACCTCGTCGAGCAGCACTCCGACAGGATTCCCGACCAGGTCGAGGAGGTCTACGACAAGGTCTCCGACGCCGCCGAGAAGATCATCCCGGGCGAGGACGCGAAGGACGACGAGCCTGCGGGCTGACCGTCGACTGACCATCCACTGACCACCAGAACCCGATCGACACCGGCGTCTCGCCGGTCGTCGATCCCACCACGGGACGGGGCGCCTTCGCCGCACGGCGGGGGCGCCCCGTGTCGCGTCCACCGCTCTTCGCGGTCGCGCATCAAATCGATCTCTCGCCGACCTCAAGAGTTCCTCACAAGGTGTTCCTCCCCCTGGGCAGGCGTCGTGGCGATCCGTAGCGTCGCCACGCATGGAAGTCGAAGAACGCTCAGCGTGTGCACGGCGTCGGGACGCCGGCTTCACGTTGTCCGAGGTCCTCGTGGCGGTCGCCCTCCTCGGCGTCAGCGTCGTCACCATCATCGGTGGCGTTCGCGCCGTGGTCACCGCCTCGGCGACCAGCGACGAGCAGGCGAAGGTCGAAGCCGTCCTCGTCAGCGCCTCCGACCGCCTCCGGGCCGCCGAGTACATCCCCTGCCCCGACCTCGACGGTGACTACGGCGCGCTGACGGCCGCCGCCGCATCGACCGTCGGCTGGAGCGCCGACCGAGTCGACGTGGTTCGCATCCAGTACTGGGATCCCACTGCCGGGAGTCCTCCCGGAGCCGACGCGATCGACGCGGACGGCGACTGGAGCCCGACGAACAGTCTCTCGTCGCCGACCGGGTGCCAGACCGACATCGGCCTCACGACCGCCCGGACGCTGCAGAAGCTGACGATCCGGGTCACCTCACCCGACGGATCGCTCGCTCGATCGATCGACGTCGTCAAGAGCCCGATCATCCCCGACCCCGACCATGACGAGGTGACTCCGTGAGCCGACGCTCGACCGAACGCCGCCGCGACGCCGGCATGACGCTTCCCGAGGTGCTGGTCACCACGATCATCGCCGGGGTCATCGTGGCGTCGATCTCGCTCGCGTTCTCGGTCATGCTCCGCACGACACCGCAGGCCGAGACCCGCCTCGCCGAGTCGAAGGACGTCACCTTCCTGCAGGCGTGGATCCCCCTCGACCTGAGCACGGCGATCGCAAGCTGGGACACACCGGTCGACGCCGACCTCCGCTCGTCGATGGCTGCGGCCGGGGTGTCGGTCAACGCCGATCTCGACGGCACGAACGTGCTCACCGTCGTGGTCCCCAACGCCGACACCGGGGCGAACGACGTGATCTCCTACCGCTACGCCGAGCGCAACGGCGAGTGGCAGATCGTGCGGTACCAGGTCATCGCACCGGGCACCGGCTCCGAGTCGGTTCGGATCGTCGGGGTCGCCGACGAAGTCCCGCCGCCTCCCGCGGGCTGGTCACCGGAAGACCCTGTCGACCACGCGATCTCGATCGACTCGCGGAACGCGACCGGCGTCCTCCCGGTCGGCGAGGACGTGACGGTGCGGTTCGAGAGCGGCAACGAGTTCCAGACCGGCGGTGCCGGTCTGTCGGCCCAGCAGAACCTCGATCTCGACGACGTCCGGGTCCTGCCCGATCCCACCGCTCCGCCGACCCGGTGCGGCGGACGGATCGCGATGGTGATCGACACCTCGGGTTCCATCCCGATCGGCAACGGAGGAAGCGCGACGGAGGACGCGGCGATCGGATTCATCGACGCCTTCGTCGGGACGCCGACGCTGATCTCGATCAACGGCTTCGACCGCGAGGGATACGCGATGATCGACGATCCGGCCCGGGGGAGCGGTGTCGCTCGGTACACGGTCAACGGTGGACGTGCCGACTTCCTCTCGGTGCTCGACCCGACCGATCCCGACGTCTCCCTCATGCGCGACCGGATCGACCGCCTCGACGACCTCGACGGTGCCTGGCCGGGCAACGGGAACGAGGACGTCAACGGCGACGGCGTGTTCTGGAACCAGATCGGACCCGCCACGAACTGGGAGGACGGTCTCTACAACATCTTCTTCGACTCCGCGACCGGACAGCCCCACAACGCCTTCCAGCCCGACCTCGTCGTGTTCATCACCGACGGTCGGCCGTGGGTCGGTCGGACGGCGGCCGGCGGATGGGAGAACATCGGCGAGACCGCCGCCGTCCAGCGAGCCGTCACCGTCGCCGACGCCGGGCGCTCCCAGGGCTCGCGGGTCATCGGGATCATCGTCGGTACGGAAGCGAACAACGCAACAGCGGTGGCCAACCTCGAGGCGGTCGTCGGCTCGAACGAATGGGACGGCGCGATCCGCCCCGACGGTTCGATCGACGTCGGCAACGCCGTCGCTGCCGACTTCTTCCGAGGCTCGTTCTCCGAGCTCGGCGCCGTGCTCCGCTCGATCACGATCGCCGAGTGCGGCGGCACCCTGACGCTCCGCAAGCAGCTCGACGACGGAGCCACGCCTCCTGGCACGTGGACCTACACCTCGCCGACCGGCGAGATCGGCCTCGACACCGACGTCCAGAGCTCGGTGACCCTCGACTTCAACTTCGACTCGGGTGTGTTCCAGCAGACGGTGCGGATCACCGAGGAACCGCGAAGTGGATACAGCTTCGTCCGCGGTGACTGCACCGTGGCCGGCCAGCCCATCGACCCCGACCGTGTCGTCCAGCGTCCGGACGGGGTCCCTGGAATCGACGTGACCGTCCGTGCTGACGAGGCGGTCTCCTGCGTGATGATCTCGGAGGTGGCGTGATGATCGCCGTTCGCACGACCCGCCGGACCGACGACGGAGCGGTCCTCCCCCTCGCACTCGTCTTCACGACGTTCGGGGCGATCGTGGTGGTCGCACTGCTGACGTTCGCGTCGACGCTGATCCGGAATCGTCCTCCGCTCGAGGAGCGCAGCGACTCCTTCGAAGCGGTCCAGTCGGCGATGAACATGGCCGTCACGATGCAACGCTCGTACGGACCGGCGGGATGCTTCCCGCACACCGACGGAAACTTCGACGTCAACGGACGCAACGTCGGTGTGTCGTGCTCGATCATCGAGCGGTCGAACGAGTCGGGTGGACGCTACGGAGTCGTCACCACCTCCAACGTGGGCGACGCCGGCAACGACAGCGCCGCGATCTCGGCAGCGGGCGCGTCGGTCGAGGTCCGCAACGGGGTGTTCGTGCAGGGCGGATCGCTCGCCGTCGGCGCCGACCGCATCACGACGGTCGACGACGCCCCGATCACCGCATCGAACGGTGACTCGTTCGGCGTCTCCTCGTTCCGGTACACCACGCTCGACCCGACGGTCGACCTCGACGTCGCGACGACCAGCACCTGCATCGACTTCTTCGGGCCCCAGGTGACCCAAGTCGACGCAACGGCTCCCTTCGCGATCTCGGTCGCCGGGGTGACCCTCCTCCCCGACGTTCCGGCCCCGCCGGCCGCGCTGCTCGGCGACGACGACGACGACGGCCGGGACGACGATGACGATGACGATGACGATGACGATGACG
>JBCCTP010000324.1:0-5525 GCA_039198505.1 Actinomycetota bacterium
CCGGCTGGTGCGACACGCGGTAGACGGCGTCGGGTTCCAGGTCGGGCAGCCGAAGGGGCGGCGGCGTGAGCGAGAACGGTGTCTCGAGTTGGGCGTACGCCACGATCCCGACCGAACGATCGGGTGCGTACACCCCGTGGGCCAGCGCCGAGGGCTCGGTCTCGAAACGGACCGTGTCGCCCGAATGGAGCAACTCGCGGTACTCCTTGTACGCGGCGATCGCCCGGCGGAGCGCGTCGGACTCGGCGTCGGTGAGTGTCGTGACGTTCCACTCGACACCGAGGTGTCCGAACAGCGCGGTGATCGCCCGGAAGGCCAGCGACTGGGTGCGACCCGTGGTGTGCGAGGTCGTGGGGCCGATGTGTGCACCCATCACCTCGGGCGGGATGAACATCGATGCGCCCCGCTGGATCCTCTGTCGCTCGAGTGCGTCGTTGCAGTCGCTGGTCCACACGCGCTCGGTGCGCTTGAGGATCTCGTGGTCGATCCGGCCGCCACCCGACGCACAGGACTCGATCTCGACGTGAGGGTGCGCGACCCGCAGCTGATCGATGAGTCGATACAGAGCGAGGGTCTGCGCATGGCTCCCTGCGGCGCCGTCACGTCCCGATCCCTGGACGTGGTCGCGGTTCATGTCCCACTTGACGTACGAGATGTCGTGGTCGCTCAAGAGCGCGTGCAGGTGATCGTGGATGAACGCGAACGCCTCGGGGTTGCCCAGGTCGAGCACGAGTTGCTGACGGCCGAGGACCGGTTCGTACCCATCGGTCTGCAGCGCCCAGTCGGGGTGCGCACGGAAGACGTCGCTGTCGGGATTCACCATCTCGGGCTCGACCCAGATCCCGAACCCCATCCCGAGTCCCGTGACGTGCTCGATGAGCGGCTCGAGGCCATCGGGATACACCGCGTCGGACACCCACCAGTCGCCGAGACCCTTGGTGTCGTCTCGGCGCGAGCCGAACCAGCCGTCGTCGAGGACGAACCGCTCGACCCCGAGATCGGCGGCCGTGGAGGCCAGCGCCTTGAGCTTCGACAGGTCGTGGTCGAAGTACACCGCCTCCCAGGTGTTGATGATGACGGGACGCTCGGTCGTGGGGTGCGAGGGATGAGCACGCACCGCTCGGTGAAAGCCCCACGAGGCCGGCGTGAGACCGCGGTCGGACCACGAGATGAGCAGCTCGGGCGTCGAGTACTCGTCACCGGGCTCGAGGACCACTTCACCGGGGTGGAGGAGTTCGCCCGCCTGGAGATAGCGCGGCCCCTCGGGCAGGCGGTCGAGGGTGATCTGGTGATTGCCGCTCCACGACAGGTGCGCTCCGATCACCTCGCCGCTCCACTCACCGAACCCGTTGGGCCCGACGAACACGACCGGCGGAGCCTCGTGGGAGGTCCGTCCGCGCCGGTTCTCGGCGAGCCGGGTCCCGCTCGGCCACGATTCGCGCACGGTCTGGAGCTCTCGCGACCAGCGGCCGCGGAGGCTCAGGATCTCGTCGTACGACTCGGGGAGCGGCACGGTGACCGTGAGCGAGTCGAGCGAGTAGCGACGATCGGCCACGTTCGTCAGCCGGGTCGACACCCTCACCACATCGTCGACGGCGATCGTGGTCACGAGCTCGAGCCCGGCCCGGGCGTCGGCCGACCGCACACACAGCGAGTCGCCGGTCCGACTGGACTCGACCAACTCGAATCGGGGAGCCCACGCACGACCGCCACCGCGCCGACCGGTGAGGCCCGGTCGGCCGGTGAACCCGCTGCCGTGCTCGGGGACGACGCTGACCGGAGCGATGGCGTCGAACGTGCCGTTGACGATCGGACGTTCGAGCGCGCGGGTCAGCTCGCGAAACGATGCCGCCTCACCGAGCGGTGCGCCGAGGTGCGCGATCGCCGGTACTCCGTGGCGCAGATCGACGATGACCTCGGTCTCGCCGCGCGCATCGATCAGTCGTTCGTCGTCACCCATTCGGACCCCGTGCCACCCCGTCGCGCACCCTAGCGCTGCGGCTACGTCAACGTTGAAGCTGTCGCGCAACGCAGCCTCGCTGCGACGCGAGAGCCGGGAGCTCAGGACTCGGACTCGCCGTTCGAGGTCCCGAACGGTGCGGAGCCGGCGAACACGGCCAGGGCGTGTTCGAGACCGGAGCGACCGATGACGCTCCCCAACTCCCGACCGACGCGATCGTCGGCGGCGATGTGGATGCCACCCCAGATCCGCGAGCGGCCGGCCTCGTCCGCGGCATCGAAGTACGTCGCCCAGTTCAACTCGAACGTCTCACTGGGACCCTCTTCGTGGAGCAGCGATCCGACCGGCACCTCGTGCGTCACCACACCGCCCGGCACGAAGGGCGAACCGGTGAATCCGGCGAGCACTTCGGCGCCGGTCCGACTGAAGACCGAGTGGCCCGACACGTACCCCGCGAACGCCGGCGTCACGAAGGTCGAACGCTGATACGGCACCCAGTCGACACCGAGGATCCACCCCACGCCCGCGGTCTGCGTCTCGGGATCGTCGGGAGTGCCCCGCCACGCGAGCACTGCGATCTCCCCGACGTGGTCGGCGAGCTCCTCGTGCCGCTCGCCGTCGGCGACCGTCTCGTCGGTGATCATCTCGATGAGACCCTCTTCGAGCGGGAGACCGGTCGGGTTGTCCTCGGGGTCGTACGGACCGTTCCCCGCCATCCACCGGATCATCGAGATCGGTCGGATGGAGTCGTAGTGCGCCTTGGTGCCCCACGCTCCGATCGCCGCGTCGTGCAGCGACCCATTGAGCGCGAGTGCGAGCTTGATGTCCCACTCGAGGCGATCGACCGGGTCGCCAGCGCCGCCGATCCGACGTTCGTCGTCCGGGAGGAGGTCGGACACCTCGTGGGCGAGCGAGTTCCAGTGACCAGGTGGGGTCTCGGAGGTCGGGCCATCGGCCCAGTACTCGGCGATCGCCCGGTAGTAGTCGGCGGCGTCGACCACGTTGGGCTCGTACGGCTCGCCGGTCGTGGGGTTCTCGGCGTGGCCGTCACCGTCGTCCACGCCGAGCGAGTTGTCGCCGAACGCCGACGGTCCGATGTCGATCGTGTCGGCTCCGACCGCGAGGTCAGCCGACGCACGGATCACGTCCACGGACTCCGAGCGGTACAGGTCGGCGGAGCCCGGGTCGTCGATGCGCGGCTGCGCGGGTGGGTCGACGAGCCCCGCCGGTGGCACGTCGTCGGTGGTCGGCTGCAACGACGGCGTGTCGTCGCGCACCTCGGCGGAGGTCGGAACTCTCCCGATCGCGAACGGCTCGACGTCACCCCAGTTCGGACCGACGAACGTCTGCTCGCCGCCGGGCAGCGGGAGGCCGTTCTGCGAGAGCGCGACCTCGAGCAGCAGGGGCTGCCAGCGATCGGGGTCGGTGAGTTCCACTCCCGACTCCGCGACCTCGAGCGGTGCGTTCACCGGTTCGTAGGTCGTGTCCTCGTAGGCCCTGCGCTCGAGGGCCCCGTCGTCGAAGGTGAGGTCGATCACCCGGTCGGCGACCGACACGCCGAATGCCGCTGCGGACTCCGGGTTCTCCGCCACGAAGGCGTCGACATCGACCACACCACAGGTGTCGTTGAGACGGTTGCCGAGCAGAACCATCGTCTCGGGGCGAGCGAGACTGAGCTGGTACCGGTGGGTGAGGAGCCGGTGCGATGCGAAGGCGATCGCATCGTGGCGTGCTGCGTCGGGGTCGGTGGCCGACCGCGGATCGTCGACGTACACCGCCGACCCCGGATCGACGTCGGCGGCGTCGGCGTAGGCCCGCCACACGTCCCAGTTGACGGCCGACAGGTGGTACAGGTTCCGAGCGTGAACGGTGGGCGCCGGGAAGTCGGCCCGGATCGCGTCCAACGCTGCGTCGCTCCAGAATCGCGACATCGAGGCGGCGCCGTCGGGGACCGAACACGTCCCGCCGTCCGCGGAGGGGGCGTCGGCGCCATCTCCGCCGCACGCCGCAGCCCCGACACCCATCAGGACGGCGACGCCCATCGCCGACACCCGTCGCCGCCTCCGATCGGTCCGCCGCATCCGGGTCAGTCTGTCGGCCAGATCCGAGTTCACGTCAGCACATCCTGGCGTTCGGCCGACATGCGCTGACGTGAACGGGGCGGTTCGCGGCTCACGTCAGCACATCCCGCGCCTCCGCACTCATGCGCTGACCCGAACCGAGATGCGGGCGCCGAGGACCGGGGAGAGGTCCCTGGTGACGCCGAGCGCCGGTCCGACGAGGCTCGACCCGATGAAAGAGAGACCTCTCGACATCGCTGGTTCGTCGCGAGCCGATGCCCTCGCACGACTCGAGCGCCTCGCTCGGGGCCAGGACGGTGTCGCCACGCGCACGCAAGCGCGGACGGTCGGACTCACCGACGACCGGCTCCGTCGGCTCGTCGCCGCCGGGATCCTGGCCCGGATCGGGACGAACGCCTTTCGACTGCTCGGTGCGCCCTCCACGCCACTCGGCGACGTCCGGGGCCTCGTCCTCGACGTCGGTGGCGACGCCGTGGCGTGCCGAGCGACCGCTGCTGCACTGCACGGACTCGACGGATTCCGGTTGGCGCCGCCCTACGACGTGGCCGTCGGACGTGGGCGGCACGTCAACCGGATCGGACACCGCATCCACACCGTCACCCGACTCCCCGACGCGGACCGTGCCACCGTGTCGGGGATCGCCGTGACCGGTGTGGAGCGAACGCTGGTCGACGTCGCTCGGAACGCCCGGCCGGACGAGGTCACGGCTGCGGTCGACGGAGCGCTGCGAGACCGCCTCACCACCGAGGACTCTCTCCACCGCCGAGTCGCCGTGCTCCGCGGACCGGGTCGGGCGGGGATCGGTGCCGTCATTCGAGCCCTCGAGGGACTCGAGATCACGAAGGGCGGCCACAGTTGGCTCGAGCGCGAGTTCCTGCGCCTCGTCGCCGAGGCCGGCCTGCCGAGACCGGTCACCCAGGCCGCGCTGGCCCGGGCCGGCGACCATCTCGTTCGGGTCGACGCTGTCTTCCCCGGCACGCGTGTCGTCGTCGAGGTCCTCGGCTACCGGTACCACCGCACCGCCGCGCACATGGCTCGAGACGCGCAGCGCACCAACGCACTTCTGGCCCAGGGGTACGAGCCGTACCAGTTCACGTACCGGCAGGTGGTCGACACGCCGCACGACGTCGTCGCGACCGTGCGAGCGGCACTCGACCGCGCCGCCTGACGCGGCCACACCACGGCTCCTCCGCTTCACGTCAGCGCATCCATCGCAACCCGCAGGATGAGCTGACGCGAACACGACGGGCCGCCACTCACGTCAGCGCATCCACCGCAACCCGCAGGATGAGCTGACGCGAACACGACCGGCCGCCACTCACGTCAGCGCATCCACCGCAACCGACAGGATGAGCTGACGCGAGCGGCGCGCCGGGGGAGCCTCAGGCGCGCAGTGACTCGGGGATGAAGTCGCCGTGGGCCTCGAACAGGTCGTCGACGAGCTGCCAGATCTGGTCGAGATCCAGCTCGGCCGCAGTGTGAGG
>JBCCTP010000325.1:0-5505 GCA_039198505.1 Actinomycetota bacterium
CTCGTGTCGCCCGAGGGAGGGGACCTCGAGGGCGAGGCCGGAGCGGGCACCCGGACCGACGTCGCGGCGATCTCTCCGGAGCTGATCCCGGACGAGTTCGGAGACGCGACGGTGCTCATGGTGTTCACGACCGAGGACCAGATCCCCGGGCTGCTCGACGTGTACCCGACCCTCGGCGTGATCCCGGCGGCCGAGGAGGACCGCCTGCTCGCTCTCGGGATCGAATCGTTCCGTCTCGACCCCTACAGCGCCCGACTCGTCGTGGAGCGTCTCGGGGCTGCGTTGGCGGGGTGACGCACGGCGGGCGTCAGCTGCCTCGGGCCGACTCGGCTCGCGCCGGCTGACGAGCACGATCGGAAGTTAGGCGCGCTGAATACACTCGGGCATGATGCCCGCCCGAACGCTCCGCCGTCCGCCTGCGTGGCGGTGATGGATCCGCTGACGCCGCCGCCCGCCGGCGCCGGAGCATTGATCCGGTGGGCGTTGGGTCGCGAGCGACGGTCCGTCATCGTCGGCGCCATCGTCGGCACGCTGTGGATGGCATCGCTCGCGGCCATCCCGGTCGCCGTCGGGGCTGCGATCGACCGGATCGCCGACGATGCGTCGAGCGACTCCGTCCTTCCGTGGGCGTTGCTGGTGGCGGCGATCGTGATCGGCGGGGCGCTCGCCGGCGTGATCCGCCACACCATTGCGGTCGGTCTGTTCTCGCGGACGACGTGGCGCGTCGAGCGGCTCGTCACGCAGCGCGTGCTCGACGATCGTGGCGGATCGTTCGTCGACACCGGACGGCTGCTCACACACGCCACGACGGACGCCGAGCGCATCGGTTCGATCGCCGACCTCATGTGTCGGGGAACCGGTGCCGTGGTGACGATGCTCGGTGTCGGGGCGCTGATGGTCGCCAACTCACCGCTCCTGGGAACGGTCGTCCTGATCGGAGTGCCGGTCACCCTCGGGCTCGTTCTCCCGATCTGGCCGGTGGCCGAACGACGGTTCGACCTGCAGCGGACCCAGCTCTCCGAGGCGACGTCGACGGCGACCGACACCATGACCGGGATTCGCACGGTCCGCGGATTCGCCGCCGAGGACGTCGCTCGCTCGTGGTTCTCCGTTCGGTCGTCGGCCGTTGAACGCTCCGGTGTCGAGGTCGCCCGGGTCGCCGGGATGTGGACCGCGGTGTCGTCGGCGGTGCCGGCGGTCTTCCTCGCCGTCGTCCTCGTGATCGGCGGTCGACTGGCAGTCGACGGGGAGCTGCAGCCGGGCGACATCGTCGCCTTCACCGGGCTCGCCGCCTTCCTCGCGATCCCGTTCCGCACCCTCGCCGAGCTGTTCATCGTCTGGGCCGGGGGAGTGGCGAGTGCCCGACGCATCGACGCGGTCCTGACCACGGCGGTCGACGTCGAGTCCGAGCCCACGGTGGCCTCCGACTCGGGTCGGCGTCGCACCGGACTCACCTTCGACGACGTGACGGCGCCCGGACTCGACCGTTTCGATCTCGCGGTCGCCCGA
Source organism: Actinomycetota bacterium (assembly GCA_039198505.1). Classification (GTDB taxonomy): domain Bacteria; phylum Actinomycetota; class Acidimicrobiia; order Acidimicrobiales; family Ilumatobacteraceae; genus Ilumatobacter_A. Next base: position 1,510 of record JBCCTP010000325.1, read on the forward strand.
GACGAGATCGTGGGCGTCGCGTGCGCGGATCGCACAGCGGTCGTGTCCATCGCTCGACTGGCCGGGCGTCAGATCGACCCCGATGGCGGCGCGGTCGGTCTCGGAGGCATCGACGTGCGATCGCTGACGATCGACGAGGTTCGTCGATCGATCGTCGTCGACGACGTGGCACAGCCGTGGCTGCGCCCGGGGACGGTGAGGGACAACCTCGACCTCGCGACCGGCGGCCGTCGAGAAGACGAATCGACCACCGACGGCGGCGAGTCGCATCTCGACGCCCTGCGCGTCGCGTCGCTCGACGAGCTGCTCAGCCGGCTCGACCCCCTCGACGTCGTGGTCGGGTCCCGCGGGCTCCGACTCTCGGGCGGCCAGCGCCAACGTCTCGCCGTCGCCAGGGCAGCGCGTGCCGATGCGGCCGTGCTGGTCCTCGTCGACCCGACCAGTGCTCTCGACTCGCTGACCGAGACGCGGGTCGCCGATGCCGTGATCGATCGGCGTCGTGGCCGATGCACCCTGTTCGTGTCGACGAGCCCGACTCTGCTGGCGGGGTGCGATCGCGTCGCGTTCGTCGACGGCGGTCGAATCGCAGCGGTCGGCCCGCACGACGAACTCCTCGCCCGTCACGGGCGCTACGCCGCGGTGCTCGGGGTGGTCTCATGACCGACTCGTCGACCGACGCTGTCGTCGATTCGTCGGCAGCCGATGCGCTGCCGACGGCGTCGGGCCCCGAAGCGCGTCGCCGTCTGCTCCGCCTCCTGCGAGACCGCCCGGGCCGCAGTCTCCTCGTGATCGTGTTGGCCGTGCTCGCAGTCGGCGTCCAACTCCTCGGGCCTGCGCTCGTCGGGGTGGTCGTCGACGTGATCGTCGACGCGTCGACGGGCGACCGCAGTCTCTCCGACGCCCGATCGACGATCACGCTCGTCGGGGTCGCCTACGCGGTCAGTGCCCTCGTCGCCGCAGGTCTTGCGTGGGTCGGGACCATCCAGACGGCCACGCTGGGTGAGTCGGCGCTGGCCGAGCTCCGGACCGAGGTGTTCGACCACGCGGTGTCCGTCGACGTCGATCGCATCGAACGTGGCGGAGTCGGCGACCTGGTCGCGCGGCTGGGATCCGACGTCCAAGTGCTCGGCAAGGCGGTCCAGCAGACGGTGCCGCAGCTCCTGCTCGCCGCGGTCGAACTCGTCCTCACGGTGGTGGCGCTCGTCATCGTCGATGCCCGGCTCGCGGTGATCGCCATCGTCGCCGCCATCCCGGCGACGTCGATCGGTCTGTGGTGGTACGCCCGCCACGCGCCCGGGCGGTACCGCGCCGAGCGGGAAGCCGTCGCCGACCTCACCGACTCGTTGGTCGAAGGGTACGACGGTCGCCGCACGCTCTCTGCGTTCCGCTCCGGCGACGACTGGCGCCATCTGGGGGTCGAGAGAGGAGAACGGGTCGTCGCGACGCAGATGGCCACGGCGAGCGCGCGGAATCGGCTGCGGCCTTCCGTCCGTGTGTCGCTGGCGTGTTCGCTGGTCGCGGTGCTGGTCGTCGGCGCCGGTCTGGTGAACGACGGCACGATCGCCCTCGGAGCGCTGAGCGCCGTCGCTCTCTACGTCGTGAGGACGTTCGATCCGATCGGCCTCATCCTCGAGCAACTCGACGAGATCCAGCAGGCGACGGCGGCCGCAGCGCGGCTCGTCGGGATCACGCAGCTCGAGACGTCCGAGCGCTCCGGCGGCCGCCCGGACGGTGCGCCATCCGGTCGTCCGGGCGATGGCGGGGCAGGAGCCGAGATCGACGTTCGATCGGTCACGTTCGGCTACGGCGACCGACCGGTGGTGCACGACCTCGACCTCCGTGTGGCGCCGGGGCAGAGGGTCGCGGTGGTCGGCGCGTCGGGGGCGGGGAAGTCGACGTTGGCCAAGCTGATCGTCGGCTTCCATCGGCCGGACGCCGGCGCGGTTCGACTCGTCGCCGAGTCGGCGGGTCACGCGCCCTCTGCGGTGCTGGTCACCCAGGAGTCGCACGCGTTCGTCCGGTCGATCCGCGACAACGTCACCGTGGGGCGACCGGATGCCGACGATGGCGAGGTGGAGCGCGCGCTGCGTACGGTCGGGGCGTGGGAGTGGGTCGAGCAGCTCGACGAGGGGATCCACGAGGTCGTGGGCCTGAAGGGTTCGGAACTCGACCCGGTCCGTCGTCAACAGCTCGCGCTCGCCCGTCTGGTCTGTGCGGAACCCGATGTCGTGGTGCTCGACGAGGCGACGGCCTCGCTCGACCCGATCGCTGCCGCGTCGACCGAAGTCGCTCTCGACGCGGCGCTGGGCGGTCGCACGGTGATCGCGGTCGCCCATCGACTCGACGTGGGAGCGCGGAGTGATCGGGTCATCGTGATGGACGGCGGTCGGATCGTCGCCGACGGCGCGCACGAGGTGCTCCTCGAGACCGACGCGACCTACGCGTCGTTGTGGCGGGGTTGGTCGAGCCAGCGCTCGGCGCCGGTGGACGAGACATGAATTCGCCCGAGCCGACGGTGTCCAAGGTCCGACGCGGGCCGGTGCGCCTGCTGTGGGGCCTCGCCGGGGTGCTGTGCGTCGTCATCGGTTCCATCGGTGTCGTCGTGCCCGGCCTGCCCACGACCATCTTCTTCATCGGGGCCGCAGCCGCGTTCTCGAGGTCGAGCGAGCGCCTCGAGGCATGGGTGCTCGGCCTCCCGAAGATCGGGCCGGCCATCCGGGACCATCGAGCTGGGCTCGGCATGCCGCGACGCGCGAAGGTCCTGGCGATCGGGATGATCGTCGTCGCTGTCACGATCAGTGCGCTGCTGGTCGGGCCGTGGTGGCTCCGGGTGACCATCGTGGTCGCGGGTCTGATCGGTGTCGGCGCCGTGATGCGCGTCCCCACCAAGGTGTCGGACACACCCCCCGATCCGAACGATCCGGCGTCCGTTCAGAACGCTGAACAGTGAGAGTTCGGCACTGGCACGCAGTGGTCTAGGGTCCGTCGCGTGAACATCCCCCTCAAGCTGTTGCGCGCGCTCGACGGTGCCCGCGGTCGCGCGATCTCGGTTGCCATCGGCACCGCGTTCGCACTCGCGATGCTGGTGCTCGCCGTGGTGGCTCTGGCACGCACCGTCGAGCCCGGTCTCCTCGATGTCATCGCGGACGGAGCTCGCAACGCTCCGGTCGAGGTGATCCTGGCTGCCGCGGCGTTCCTCGGGGCTTTCGCAGTGCGGGCGGTCCTGTGGCGGCGCGTGGCGCCGTCGGTCCCGTTCGGACATGCGCTCGCCGGGATCATGGTGGCCACGGGAGCCAACCACGTCCTCCCGTTCCGCCTCGGTGAGCCGTTGCGCGTCGTCTCGGTCGTGCGGCGGGCCGGGGTGCGCGCCGATGATGCGACGGCGTCGACCGTGGCACTGCGCGTCGGCGACGTCCTCGCGCTTCTCGCGATCGGGCTCGTGCTCGGTCCCGCGGTCGTGTGGGAGTCGCTCGGCTGGTGGGGCGTGCCGATCGTCGCCGTGCTCGTCGTGCTGGGAGCGGTCGGCATCTGGTCGGTCCGCCGAGGTGCTCGGGCCGGGAGGCTCCGGTCTCCCGACTTCGTGGTCGTGGTGGGGACACTCGCCGCCTGGTTCCTCGAAGCCGTCCTCGTCTGGCGCGTGGCGTCGTGGGCCGGTGTCGAGGTCAGCTATCTCGACGCCGTGGTCGTCGGCTCGGTGGCGGTCGCCGCACAGCTCGTCGCCATCGCCCCGGGTGGAGTCGGGACCTACGAGGCGGCTGCGTCGCTCGCCCTCGTGGCGACGGCCGGTGTGTCGGCGTCCGAGGCGGTCGCCATCGCCGTCGCCGTTCACGTGGCGAAGACGATCCTCACGGTCGGCGGAGGGCTGGTCGCCACGTTCGTCCCGGCCCCGGGGATGCTCGGACGCTTCCGCGTGCCCAGCGCACGTCGGGCTGCGGACACCGCAGCGGCGTCGTCGGCGCCCGACGAGCCGATCGTCGATGCGCCCGCGCCCGACCC
>JBCCTP010000326.1:0-5503 GCA_039198505.1 Actinomycetota bacterium
CGATCGTCATGACCTTCAGCAGGATGTTCATGGCGGGACCCGACGTGTCCTTGAACGGGTCGCCGACCGTGTCGCCGACGACGGCGGCCTTGTGGGCCTCGGAGCCCTTGCCTCCGTGGTTGCCCTGCTCGACGTACTTCTTGGCGTTGTCCCAGGCGCCACCCGAGTTCGCCATGAAGATGGCGATGGCGAAGCCCGTGACGAGCGCACCGGCGAGCAGACCGCCGAGAGCGTCGACCGAGATGAAGCCAACGACGAGCGGCACGACGACCGCCAGCGCACCGGGGATGATCATCTCCTTCAGCGACGCCTCGGTCGAGATCGCCACGCAGCGAGCCGAGTCGGGGGCCACGCCCTCCTTGCCCTCGCGCAGGCCGGGGATCTCACGGAACTGGCGGCGCACCTCTTCGATCATCTGGCCCGCAGCACGGCCCACGGCGTCGATGGTGAGCGCAGCGAAGAGGAACGGCAACCCGGCGCCGATGAACAGGCCGATGAAGACGTCGACCTCGCCGATGTCGAGGTTGAGTGCCGACGCGGGATCGGCTTCGGCGATGGCGAACTCGAAGCTCTTGAACAGTGCCAGAGCGGTGAGAGCGGCCGAGCCGACGGCGAAGCCCTTGGCGACGGCGGCCGTGGTGTTGCCGAGCGAGTCGAGCGCGTCGGTGACCTCGCGGACCGACGGGTCGAGTTCGGCCATCTCGGCGATTCCGCCGGCGTTGTCGGCGATGGGACCATACGCGTCGACCGAGACCACCACGCCGGTGGTGGCGAGCATGCCGATGGCGGCGACGGCGATGCCGTAGAGGCCGCCCAGCGTGGTCTCGTCTCCGAGCGTCTGCTGGCCGCCCCAGTAGGCGACGCCGACACCGAACAGGATGAGCGCCACCGAGGCGAACACCGAGATCATGCCGGTCGAGATGCCCGACAGCACGGTGGTGGCCGGGCCGGTCTCGGACTGTGCGGCGATGCGCTTCACCGGGTTGAAGTGGTCGGACGTGTAGAACTCGGCGGTCTTGCCGAGCGCCCATCCGACGATGAGGCCGCCGATCACCGAGACGGCGAGGCCCCAGGGCTGCTCCTCGGGGAAGATGTCGGAGTCACCGAACAGCCAGAACGAGCCAGCGAGCACGCCGATCACGGTGATGACCATGGCGACGTTGGTGCCGCGGTGGAGTGCCTTGCTGAGCGCCTGGCTGTCGGTCGAGTCGCCGCTCTTCACGAGGAACGAGCCGATGATCGAGCCGATCATGCCGATGAACGCCACGAGCATCGGGAAGACGAAGAACGGGAGCACGTTGTCGTCGCCCGCCGTGTCCGCGGAGACGCCGAGTGCGAAGGCGATGAGCGAGATCGGGGCGATGATCGAGCCGGCGTACGACTCGAAGAGGTCGGCGCCCATGCCGGCGACGTCGCCGACGTTGTCACCCACGTTGTCGGCGATCGTGGCCGGGTTGCGGGGGTCGTCCTCGGGGATGCCGGCCTCGACCTTGCCGACCAGGTCGGCGCCCACGTCGGCGGCCTTGGTGTAGATGCCGCCGCCCACACGGGAGAACAGAGCGATCGTGGAGGCTCCGAGGCCGTAGGCGGTGACGATCTCGAAGGCGTCGTCGACGCCGGCCCACTCGACGAAGAGCAGGTACGTGAGCATCAGACCCAGCAGCGCCAGGCCGGCGACCGAGAAGCCCATGACGGCGCCGCCGCGGAAGGCGACCGGCAGAGCCTTGGACGGGCCCTCCTTGGCAGCTTCGGTGGTGCGGGCGTTGGCCATGGTGGCCACGGTCATGCCGGCGTATCCGGCGCCGGCCGACAAGATGGCGCCGAGGATGTAGCTCACCGCGGCGAGCGGGGCGATCACGATGGCGAGGAGGATTGCGAGGGCGACGGCGAAGACGCCGACCCACTTGTACTCCGCCTGCAGGAACGCTCGGGCGCCCTTCTGGATCTCGCCCATCAGGAACACCATGCGGTCGTTGCCCGCCGGTGCCGCCTCGACGGCCTTGTAGTAGTACCCCGCCAGACCGAGCGCGGCGACGGCCGAGATCAGCGCGAGATAGGGGATGACGTCCACGGGGTGTTGCCTCCTGGGCGTTGTTGGGTGCGGAGCGTGGTTCGATCCGCCTCGACAGCCGTGGGGGCTTCCTCCCGACCGGCCGGGTCCAATGGTGACCGGCTCGGGAGCCTAGGAAGAAATCGGGAGGACCGGGCGCATCCAGACCCCGATCTGTGCTACCCCGCGACTCGAGTTCGGCCTCGTGACGCGCACCACGTCGTCGATCCCGAGGACGATTCGGTCCCGGCGTCGCGCCCACGGGTACGGTTGCGCACCATGGCACAAACCTTGAGACGGGGCCCGGTGACGGGGACGGCCGTCCGAGCACCGGCGAAGAAACGCCCCTTCGCGCTCGATCTGTACGCCACGGCGGTCGGCAAGAAGTACGTGATGGCGATCACCGGCCTGATCGGCATCGCGTTCGTGATCGGCCACATGATCGGCAACCTCAAGATGTACCTCGGCCCGGTCGTCGAGGATGGCGAGCGGGTCTACGACATCGACATCTACGGCGAGTTCCTTCGTGATCTGGCCGTCCCGCTGCTGCCCCGGACCTACCTGCTGTGGGGTCTGCGCCTGGTCCTCATCGGTGCCGTGCTGCTGCACATCCACGCTGCGTGGGGCCTGACGCAGCTCAACCGCAAGGCCCGCTCGGTCAAGTACCAGTCCGAGCGCGATTACCAGGTCGCCAACTTCGCCAGCCGCTCGATGCGCTGGACCGGCACCATCGTCCTGCTCTACCTGATCTTCCACATCGCCGACCTCACCTGGGGTGCCACCGGTGCCGACTGGTCGCGCGGCGACGTCTACTTCAACATCGACGAGTCGTTGTCGCGCTGGTGGGTTGCCGGCATCTACATCGTCGCCAACCTGGCGCTCGGCGTGCACCTGTTCCACGGCACCTGGTCGTTGTTCCAGTCGATGGGCTGGAACAACCCCCGGTTCAACGCCTGGCGCCGCAACGCGGCGATCGGCGTCTCCGCTGTCATCGTCGCCGGGAACGTGTCGTTCCCGGTGGCGGTCATGGCCGGCGTCATCGAGTACGACCCGACCGTCACGTCGGTCCACGATCTCCATTCCAGCGAAGCCGAAGCTCTGAGTGAGGAGGCAGGCGAATGACCATCGACCTCGACCCGAAGATCCCCGAGGGACCACTGGCCGACAAGTGGTCCAACTACATCGCCAGCCAGAAGCTGGTGAACCCCGCCAACAAGCGGAAGTTCAAGATCATCGTCGTCGGCACCGGCCTCGCCGGAGCGTCGGCCGCTGCCACGTTCGGCGAGCTGGGCTACCAGGTCGACGCGTTCACGTTCCACGACTCGCCCCGTCGTGCGCACTCGATCGCCGCGCAGGGCGGCATCAACGCGGCGAAGAACTACCAGGGCGACGGCGACTCGATCCACCGTCTGTTCTACGACACGATCAAGGGCGGCGACTTCCGCGCCCGTGAGGCCAACGTGCACCGCCTCGCCGAGGTGTCGGTCAACATCATCGACCAGATGGTCGCCCAGGGCGTGCCGTTCGCCCGTGAGTACGGCGGGCTGCTCGACAACCGCTCGTTCGGCGGCGCGCAGGTCAGCCGCACGTTCTACGCCCGCGGCCAGACCGGCCAGCAGCTGCTGCTCGGTGCGTACCAGCAGCTGGCCCGCCAGATCGGCCTCGGCAACGTCAAGTTGTGGAACCGCATGGAGATGGTCGACGTCGTCACCATCGACGGTCGCTGTGCCGGCATCATCTGCCGCGACCTCATGACCGGGGAGTTCACCCGCCACGACGCCCACGCCGTCGTGCTGGCCACCGGTGGCTACGGCAACGCGTTCTTCCTGTCGACCAACGCGATGGCCTGCAACGTCACGGCGGCGTGGCGCGCCCACCGTCGCGGCGCGGCGTTCGCGAACCCCTGCTACACGCAGATCCACCCGACGTGCATCCCGCAGGCCGACGACTTCCAGTCGAAGCTCACGCTCATGTCCGAGTCGTTGCGCAACGACGGGCGCATCTGGGTGCCGAACGATCCCGACGAATCCCGCCCCGTGGCGCAGATCCCCGAAGAGGACCGCGACTACTACCTCGAGCGGATCTACCCGAGCTTCGGCAACCTCGCCCCGCGCGACGTGTCGTCGCGCGCGGCGAAGCGCATGGTCGACGCCGGCCAGGGTGTCGGACCGCTGAAAAACGGTGTGTACCTCGACTTCGCCGACGCCATCGACCGGCTCGGTCTCGACACCGTGTGGGAGCGCTACTCGAACCTGTTCGAGATGTACGAGCGGATCACGGGTGAGGACCCCCGCGAGGTGCCGATGCGCATCTACCCGGCGAGTCACTACACGATGGGCGGCCTGTGGGTCGACTACGAGCTGCAGACCACGATCCCCGGTCTGTTCTGCGCCGGTGAGGCCAACTTCTCCGACCACGGAGCGAACCGCCTCGGTGCGTCGGCGCTGATGCAGGGCCTGTCCGACGGCTACTTCGTGTTGCCGTACACGATCGCCCCGTACCTCTCCGACCTGCTCAACAAGCCGGTTCCCGACTCGTCGCACGAGGCGTTCGCCGAGGCCGAGCAGGAAGCCCGCGACCGGTTCAAGGGCTACATGGAGATCGGCGGCACGCGGACCCCCGACTACTTCCATCGCGAACTCGGCAAGATCATCTGGGATTACTGCGGCATGGATCGCAACCGGGTCGGCCTCGAGAAGGCCATCTCCGAGATCCCCGCGCTGTACGAGGAGTTCCAGAACGATGTTCGCGTGACCGGCGACGACACGAGCCTCAACCAGACGCTTGAGAAGGTCGGCCGCGTCGACGACTTCTTCCAGCTGGGACTGCTCATGTGTCAGGACGCGCTCACCCGCGAGGAGAGCTGCGGCGGGCACTTCCGGTCCGAGTACCAGACCGAGGACGGCGAGGCCGTCCGCAACGACGACGAGTACGCCCACGTCACTGCGTGGGAGTGGAGCGGTGACTTCACCGCTCCGATCGAGAACCGCGAGCCACTCGAGTACGAAGTCGTCCAGTTCCAGACGCGCTCCTACAAGTGAGAACCCGGAAGCGATTCACCCCCCACACATCATGAGCACCACCCTCACCAACATCATCCTCAAGGTCTGGCGCCAGAACGGTCCCGACGAGCAGGGCCGCTTCGAGACCCACCAGATTCCCGAGATCAGCGACGAAGCGTCGTTCCTCGAGATGCTCGACATCCTCAACGAGCGCCTCATCGAGGAGGGGAAGGAAGCGATCGTGTTCGACCACGACTGCCGAGAGGGCATCTGCGGCACGTGTTCGCTCATGATCGACGGCCAGGCGCATGGCCCGCAGAAGGGCACCGCCACCTGCCAGCTCCACATGCGCACCTTCTCGTCCGGTGATGAGATCGTGATCGAGCCGTGGCGCGCGACCGCGTTCCCGATCATCAAGGACCTCATGGTCGACCGCTCGCCGTTCGACCGC
>JBCCTP010000327.1:0-5491 GCA_039198505.1 Actinomycetota bacterium
CGCCGGAACTCCGGCGTATCGACGGGCGAGCGAGAACACGCCCACCACGAGCAACAACCCGGCGGCTCGTCCGATCACCATCCAGATCGCCGGCGACGCCTCGCCGGTGATGGATCCGACCGTGGTGACGAGGACCGGGAGCGGCTTCCAGGACGGTTCGGCGGAGGTGTCGAGATCGAACGCCGCGACCTCGCGACCCCAGACCACCCAGGCGGCGGGGTCGAACCCGAGTGCGGTCGGAACGAGGAGCGACGCCGCACCGATGATCAGGCAGGCGCCGATCAGCACCGAGGCCGGCCATCGCCGCCAGAGTCGCTCGACGACGCCGGAGCTGCCCGACCCGGGCGCCGCGACGGTCTCGGTCACGGAGTGACGTGTGCGGAGCGCGGCAGCATCGGCGCCGACCGGCCCGTGCTCCCCTCGGCGCCGCCACCGGACGATTCCTCGTGGTACTCGTCGTCGACGTTGACCGCCCAGATGTCGTGGCTCGAGCCCGTGAGCAGGTTCTCGACGGTCAGCATCGCGGTCAGCATGGAGTGGTCCTGGTTGTTGTACCGGTGCATCCCGTTCCGGCCCACGGGGTGCACGTTCGGCAACTCTCGGTGCATCCACTGCCGGATCGTCGCGACGTCGTCAGCGTAGCCCTGGTCGTAGACCGGGTAGGCCTTCGCCGTGCGGACCACGTGGCCGGCCTCCACCCGATCGCGCCGGATCAGCCCGATCGACGCGAGCTCGTCGGTCGCACGTCGGACCAGCAGCTCGTCGGGCAGATCCCACGCATCGTCACCTTCGTGCACCGTGTACTCGACACCGAGAACGTTCCGCCCGTCGCGGACCAGTTCGGGAGACCACGAACCGAAGTTCTGGACGCGCATCGCTGCGACCGACGGTTCGTGCAGATAGATCCAGTTGTCCTCCCAGTCGACGTCGCCGGCCGGCACGACGAGCGCGACACACAGGAAGTCGCGGAAGCGAAGGCCGTCGGCGGCGGCGAGGACCTCGGCGGGCGGCGGCGGATCGACGATCCGAACCAGGTCCGCGAGCGCCATCGACGAGACGACCTGGTCGGCGTCGTACGTGGTCTCACCACCCTCGCGGTGATGAGCGGTCACCGCCGTGGCTCCCGACTCGTCGCGATCGATCCGGACGACCGGCGCCTCGAGGATCACCTTCGAGCCCTGCGCCTGGACGAGATCACGGCACCGTTCCCACAACATGCCGGGCCCGAGGCGGGGATAGTCGAACCGCTCGATCAGGCTGGTGACCTCGTCGCCCGGAGCGGTCGGTGCTCGGCCGAACCGACGGCGGAGCGGCGTCCACACCGCGTCCCACAGCGACATGCCCTTGATCCGCTGGGCGCCCCAGTCGGCGGACAACTCCGACGCCGGCAGTCCCCACACCTTCTCGGTGTAGGCGGCGAAGAAGTGGCGGTACAGCCGGCGGCCGTACCGGGCCACGACGTAGTCCTCGAGCGTCGCCGGTGGCGGACCGCGGCGGACCTGGGCGGCCAGGTACGACCCCACGCAGCGGGCAGCCTCGACCGGACCGAGGTTGCGCAGGGCGTCGAAGGGTTCGATCGGATACGCGAAGAAGCGTCCTCGGTAGCGGATCCGACTCAGGCGACTGCGGACGAGCCAGTCGGCCCGGGGCAGGATCTCGGCCCACAGATCTCGCACGGCATCGACCTTCGTGAAGAACCGGTGGCCGCCGATGTCGAAACGGAATCCGTCGATCTCGACGGTGCGGCTGATGCCGCCGACGAGATGGTCGGCCTCGAGCACCACGCAGGTGCGGTCCTCGATCCCGAGCCGGTACGCAGCGGTCAGACCGGCGGGCCCGGCACCGATCACCACGACGGAACCGGGGTCGCAGGGTGCTGCCATCGACCGACAGTATGTGGGATAGGGGCTCCTGACACCACCCAGTCGGAACACTTGTTCCATGCAGCCGACCGGCGCCTACACTCCGGCCGGTGGTGACCGTGTCCGTCGTCGTTCCGGCCACCGATCGACCCGACACACTCGGCCGGTGCCTCCGCGCCGTCGACGCCGGAATCGACACCCCCGACGAGTCGATCGTCGTCGACGGGCCGGCAGATCTCTCGGCTGCCGCCGCCCGCAACCACGGCGCTCGCCGGGCCACCGGCGACGTCGTGCTCTTCATCGACGCCGACGTCGAGGTCCACGCCGACGCGATCGCTCGCGTTCGACGCACCATGTCCGAACGCCCCGACCTCACCGCAGTGTTCGGGTCGTACGACGACGCCCCCGACGACCGGTCGACGGTCTCGGCGTTCCGCAATCTGCTCCACCACCACGTGCACCATCACGGGGCGGGACCCGCCGAGACGTTCTGGACCGGTCTCGGGGCGATTCGACGCGAACGCTTCCTCACGTCCGGAGGTTTCGACGAGGCCCGCTTCCCGCACCCCTCGGTCGAGGACGTCGACCTCGGGATGCGGCTCGCGGCCGACGGCGACGAGCTGCTGCTCGACCCGACGATCCAGGGCACACATCTGAAGAGCTGGACCCTGCGGTCGATGCTCGAGACCGACCTGTTCCGGCGAGGTGTGCCCTGGGTGGCGCTGATGGTCCGCGATCGCCGGGCGCCGACGGGACTCAACCTCGGCTGGGCCCATCGACTGAGCGCGTTGGCGTCGATCGCCATGGTCGTCGGAGCCTGCTGGCGACGCACGTCTGTCGTCGTGGTGGCACTCGGTGCGCTCGTCGCTCTCAACCGCCGTTTCTACGCCCTCCTGACCCGGCGCCTCGGACCGTTGGCCGCGCTCGCGGGCATCGCCCTCCATGTGCTGCACCACCTCGCATCGGTGGCGTCCGTGCCCATCGGACTCGCTGTCGGCGCTCTCGAGGCACGACGCCCGGAGATCGACGGATGACGAGGTCGACGTCGACACCGACCTCGACACCCACCTCGGCGTCTCGTCCCGTGTCTCTCGGACTGGTCGGCTGCGGCCGACTCGCGTCGGCGGGATACCTCCCGGCACTCCAGCACTGCCCGGCGATCCGTCTGACCGACGTCGTCGACATCGACTCCGCCCGGGCCGACGCCTTCGCCGGCGAGGCGGGCGCCGTCGCAGGAAGCGACGTGTCGATCCACGGGTCGGTCGACGAGCTCCTCGCACACGGACGCGCCGACGGCGTCCTCCTCGCGACGCCGGCGGCGTTCCACCTCGACGATGCGCGAACACTCGCCGCAGCGGGGATTCCGACCCTCGTCGAGAAGCCGCCCGCTCCCGACGCTGCGACCGCCGCCGAACTCGCCGCTCTCTCGCCGGCGCCATGGGTCGCGTTCAACCGCCGCTTCGACCGGGGCGCCCGCACGGTGAAGACCGCGATCGGCGTCGACGAGCCGGTCGACCTGCACCTCTCGATCTCGTATCGGCGCACGACCTGGGGAGCGCACGTGGTCGACGACGAGGCGCTCATCGATCTCGGTCCGCATCTCGTGGACTGGGCTCGCTGGCTTATCGACGGTGAGGTGCTCGCGGTGTCGCGTGCCGACCTCGGCCCCGAACGCGTCGAGCTCGATCTCCGCCTCTCCCGTGGCAGCGCGACCCTCCGTGCGGCCACCGATCGCCCGCACGCCGAGGTGATCGAAGCTCGCCGGCCCGACGGGCAGATGATCGTCCGTCATCAGATCGGCGGCCTCGTGGCCGGCATCGTCGGACGTCTTCGTCCGGCCCCCGGCCCGAGCTCTCTCGTCGCCGGTCTCGTCGGCGAACTCCACGCCTTCGCGTCCGTGCTTTGCGGCGAACCCGCCCGAGATCTGGGTACGGCCGCCGACGGACTCGCCGCGATGGCCGTCGTCGACGCAGCCCGCGAGTCCGCGGCGTCGGGCGCTCCGGTGGCGATCACCGCGACGTCTCTGCCACCCGACGTGCCACCCGATGCGTCCGTCCCTCCCCCGTCGGCGACGTCGCCCCGCGACATGCCGAACAGCTCCAAGGAGTCCCACTGACCATGCTCACCGTCCTGCAGTTCGACTGCATCAGCAGCGCCGTCATGGCTCGAATGCTCAGCGACGGACGACTCACGTCGCTCGCCGGTCTGCGCGACCGCGGGGTCTGGCACGACCTCGACGCGCCCGCGACGGCCTTCGCGGCGGGTGTCCAACACACCCTCCACAGCGGCCTCCCCCTCGAAGACCACGGCCTCTTCTACCCGTTCCAGTGGTCGGCGTCGGAGCAACGCGGCTACTACATGGACGCCTTTCCCGCCCCGACACCGATCTGGGAGCGACTCGGCCACGAGCAGGGCTGGAGCACGCTGTCGATCGATCCGTACGAGTCCCGACGCCCGGCACACGCACCGCCGGGCACGCTGATCTCGGGCTGGCAGCTCCACGACCGGGTCGTGCTGCGCTCGTGGGCCGAGCCGCCGGCGACGCGCGACCGGTTGGAGCGGCTGTTCGGCCCGCCCGAACCGGTCGACGAGGTGTTCGGGACGCACACGGTGAGCGAGATGCTCGGACTTCGCCAGCGTCTCTTGCGAGCGCCCCGTCGAGTCGCCGACGCAGCGACGCACCTCCTCGCCGTCGAGGACCACGACCTCGCCTGGCTCACCTTCTGCTCTGCCCACGTCGCCGGGCACCAGTTCTGGGACCTCTCGCAGCTTCCCGAGGACGAGCTCGACGACGATTCGACACACCTCCTCGGGACCGCCCTCGAGGACATCTACGACGAGGTCGACGCCGCACTCGGACGAGTCGTCGCGGCGCTCCCACCGGACGGCGACCTCATGATCGTGTCGCCCGTCGGGATGGACGTGAACACGAGCCGCGCCGACATGCTGCCCGGGATGCTCGAGGCGGTCCTCGGCAAGGCACCCGAGGCGGGCTCGTCGTCGATCTGGTGGCTGCGCGCATCACTCCCGAGCGGACTCCGGGCCCGGGTCGCCAACGTGCTGCCGGAGCGGGCCGTGCTCGACCTGACCGCCCGCCTCGAACTCCGAGGTCCGGTCTGGTCCGAGACGCGGGCGTTCGCGCATCCGGCCGACAACCAGGGCTACATCCGGCTCAACCTCCAGGGTCGCGAGCGCGACGGCATCGTGCATCCGGACCACGCCGACGCACTCCTCGATGAAATCGCCGCCGGATTGATGACCTTCACCGACATGGACGGGTCGCCGGCGGTCGACTCGATCGAACGCGTCTCGGAGCGGTTCGGCGACGGCGAACGATCGGACCTGCTCCCCGATCTGATCGTCCGGTGGACCGCCACGCCGGCGACCCGGCTCGCCGGCGTTCGCTCGGAACGGTTCGGCACCGTGTCGCGCCAGGGGGTCGGGTCGGGGCGATCGGGGAACCACACCGAAGACGGTGCGTGGGCGCTCGTCGTGCCCGGCTCCAGCAGGGCTGTCGAGCCGTCACGAACACCGCGTCTCGAAGACGTGGCGGCCACGGTCGCAGCGATCGCCGGTCTCGACGCGGTCGACCTGGCGGGCGAGCCGTTGCTCGAGTCGACGTCCTCGAC
>JBCCTP010000328.1:0-5484 GCA_039198505.1 Actinomycetota bacterium
CGAGTTCGCCTCCGATCGGGCGATCGGTGACGCCGACGTCGTGGTCAGCCTGGGCGGCGACGGCACGATGCTCCGCACCGTCCGCCTGCTCGAGGGCGCGCCCGTGCCGATCATCGGGGTCAACCTCGGATCGCTGGGCTACCTCACCGAGGTCGAACCCGACGACCTCCGACCCGCACTCGATCGATTCGCGCAAGGGTCGACGGAGGGTCGGTGGCGGCGAGAAGAGCGGATGCTGCTCGACGTCGCGATCAACGGCGAACTGCTGGGACGCGCGCTCAACGAGGCGGTCGTGGAGAAGAACGAGTCGGGCCACACGGTCCGCCTGCTCGCACGGATCGACGGTGAGCCGTTCACCCACTACGAGGCCGACGGACTGATCGTGGCCACGCCGACCGGTTCCACGGCCTACTCACTGTCGGCCCGCGGGCCGGTCGTGTCACCCGAACACCGAGCGATCCTCCTCACGCCGGTGTCACCGCACATGCTGTTCGACCGCACGCTCGTGCTCAGCCCGACCGAGGTGGTCGAGATCGAGGTGGCGGGGCATCGGCGCGCCGACGTGACGCTCGACGGTCGGCCGTCGAGCGTGCTCGAACCGGGCGACGTCGTGCGATGCAGCCCGTCGGAGGCGACCGCGCAGTTCGTCCGCTTCGGCGAGTACCGCTACCACGAGATCCTCAAGAGGAAGTTCGGTCTCACCGACCGCTGACCGCCCGCCCCAGCGGCTGGGACCGGCTCAGAGACAGCGCGGGCTCGAGACGTCGCTCACGGCGTCGAGTTCGGAGGAGAACACGTACCGGACGTCGAACGGGCTCGAGCCGGTGCACTGCATCGGGGTCCGATCGGCGCGACGGGGGGAGAAGAAGGACGACACGTCGACCACGATGTCATCGCCGCGGAAGGCCATGGCGGTGACCGTCAACGAGTTCACGCGCCCGTTCGACAAGCGGGCCGTGACGTAGGTGGCCCGGGTCGGATCCCCCGAGCTCGGGTCGATCGCGACCACGATCGAGGCCTTCGGTCCGCCACCCCCGGTACTCGCGTCGGTGTAGGAACGGAGCCATCCGTCCCGGGCGACCCGGCGGAGGTCCTGGTCGGGGGTGCCCTGCGTGCCGGTCACCGAGATCGCCATGAGGAGCCGGTCGGCGCCGTCCCACAGCAGCCCGTACCCCCGATGGTCGTCGCCGGTCGTCTCGATGTCCGAACGGCACCAGGTCTCCACTCCGTCGTCGAAGCGGACGAGTCGGGGATCCTGGTTGTTCGACGTGACCTGCGCGGTGCCGGCGTAGATCGTGGTCGAACCGACCGACACCCGCGGTGCGCCCGACGCGGCGACACGCGCCTCGGGCCACCCGCATCCGATCTCGAACTTCGTGGCGTCGCGCACGTCGCTCACCTGGCCCGGCTGGCGGACGGCCGGCTGCGCGGCGGACGCCGCACCGTCGATCCGATCGGGAGCGGCGACGCCGGACTGCCCCAGGGCGAGGACGATCACCGAGGCCAGTGCGACGAGGGCCACGATTGCGGCGACGCGCTCTGGGGCGGCGGACCGCGGCGGCATGTGTCGGACCGTACCGCCGCCACCGCGTCGCCCACCTTCACACGAACCCCGTGACACCCGCGTGCTTCGATGGAGAGATCATGCTGACGGAACTCCACATCGAAGAACTCGGTGTCATCGAACGGCTCGATCTCGTGCTCGGTCCGGGCCTCACGGCGCTCACCGGCGAGACCGGGGCCGGCAAGACCATGCTCGTCGAGGCGATCGAGCTGCTGGTCGGCGGCCGGGCCGACTCCACGGTGGTCCGCCACGGCGCCGCGGAGGCGCGTGTCGAGGGCCGGTTCGTCACCTCCGAGGGGGTCGAGACCGTGTTGGCGCGTGTGGTCCCGGCCGACGGTCGGTCGCGGGCCTACGTCGACGGCCGGCTCGCAACGGTCGCATCCCTCACCGAGGCCGCGATCGGGTTGGTCGATCTCCACGGCCAGCACGCCCATCAGACCCTGCTCTCCACTTCGACACAGCGCGAAGCGCTCGACGTCTTCGGCGAGGTCGACCTCACGCCACTCCGCGCCGCGCGTGCACGGCTGACCGAGATCGACGCCCACCTCGCTGCACTCGGTGGCGACGAGCGAGCCCGCGCCCGCGAGATCGACCTGCTGCGATTCCAGGTGTCCGAGCTCGATGCGGCCGGCGTGGTCGATCCCGACGAGGACCGGGCGCTCGACGGCGAGGAGTCGGTCCTCGCGGACGCCACCGCCCACCGTGAGGCGGGCGAGAGAGCCGTCGCCGTCCTGTCCGACGACGAGCACGGCGCGCGCGAGTCGATCGGTGACGCGCTCCGGTCGATCGACGGGCGCGAACCCTTCCGCGAGGTGGCGGAGCGCCTCGGAGCCGTCGCCGCCGAGGTCGACGACGTCCTGGCCGTGCTCCGGGGACACGCCGACTCGATCGACGAGTCGCCCGAGCGGCTGGCCGATGTACGAGAGCGGCGTCAGCTCCTGGCCGACCTCCGTCGGAAGTACGGCGACGACCTCGATGCCGTCATGCGATTCCACGCCGAGGCCGAGGATCGGCTGCGCGAGCTCGAGTCGTTCGAGGAACGAGCCGAGCAGCTCGATCGCGACCGCAGCGCCGCCCTCGACGATGAGCGCGTCGCCGCCGAGCAGGTCGGGCGGGCCCGCCGAGCCACCGCCGATCCACTCGCGCGAGCCGTCGAAGAACGCCTCCAGCGCTTGGCGATGCCCGACGCCGCGGTCCGCATCGAGGTCGGCGATCACGCCGACGACCATCCGGGCGACGCGGTGCGGTTCCTCCTGGCGGCGAATCCCGGGTCGCCGTTGCTCCCACTCACCCGGGTGGCGTCGGGCGGAGAGCTCGCCAGATCCATGCTCGCTCTCCGGCTCGTGCTGTCGGGAGCCTCGGGCGACGCCACGTCGGCCGGCGCGACGACGCTCGTGTTCGACGAGGTCGACGCCGGCATCGGCGGGTCGGCGGCGGTCGCCGTCGCACAGAATCTCGCCGACCTGGCGCGCCACCACCAGGTCCTCGTCGTCACCCACCTCGCCCAGGTCGCCGCCGCCGCCAACCACCAGGTGCGCGTGGCCAAGACGGTGCGTGACGGGGCGACCTACGCCGAGGCGTCGCTGGTGGCCGACGCCGATCGCGTCGACGAGATCGCCCGCATGTTGTCCGGTGGAGCCGGAGAGTCGGCTCGTGATCACGCCCGCGACCTTCTCGGCGGGGTAGGTTGAAGTCCCGTCGGTCGAACGGGACGGAGGCAGCCTTCATGCCGAAACACATCTTCGTGACGGGTGGGGTCGCGAGCTCGCTCGGGAAGGGTCTCACCGCCTCGTCGCTCGGGCGGCTCCTCAAGCTCCGCGGTCTGCGGGTCACGCTGCAGAAGCTCGACCCGTACATCAACATCGACCCGGGCACGATGAACCCGTTCGAGCACGGCGAAGTGTTCGTGACCGACGACGGCGGAGAGACCGACCTCGATCTCGGCCACTACGAGCGGTTCATCGACGAGAACCTGTCCCGCAACTCGAACGCCACGACCGGCTCGATCTACCAGTCGGTGCTCGCGGCCGAGCGACGCGGCGACTACCTCGGCAAGACCGTGCAGGTGATCCCGCACATCACCGACGAGATCGTTCGGCGTGTCGAGCGGGTCGCCCAGAACGACGTCGACGTCGTCATCACCGAGGTCGGGGGCACCGTCGGCGACATCGAGATCCTCCCGTTCCTCGAGTCGATCCGCCAGTACCGCAACAAGGTCGGCCGGGACAACGTCTGCTACATCCACGTCACGCTGGTGCCGTTCATCGGTCCGTCGGGCGAGCAGAAGACCAAGCCCACCCAGCACTCGGTCAGCGAGCTGCGCAGCCGCGGCATCCAGCCCGACGTCATCGTCTGCCGCAGCGAGGAACCGCTGTCCGACGATCTGAAACTCAAGATCTCCCACATGTGCGACGTCGAGGATCGCGCCGTCGTCAACGCCGCCGACGCGAACAACATCTACGAGCTTCCGCTGATCCTCCACGACGAGGGTCTCGACGACTTCGTGTGCGATGTGCTGCGCATCGACGAACAGCCCGACCTCAGTTCGTGGGAGCGCGTCGTCGGCACCATGGAGGCCGCCACCACCCCGGTCCGCATCGGCCTGATCGGCAAGTACATCGAGCTGCCCGACGCCTACCTGTCGGTCGTCGAGAGCCTCAAACACGCCGGGTACCACCACGGAGCCCGAGTCGAGATCGACTGGGTCCAGTCCGAGAGTGTCGAGGGGCTGCTCGCCGAGGGCCAGCTCGGACATCTCGACGGCATCGTCATCCCCGGCGGCTTCGGGTACCGAGGTGTCGAGGGCAAGATCGCAGCGGCGCGGTATGCCCGCGAGTCGGGTCTCCCGTGTCTCGGGCTCTGCCTCGGACTCCAGGCGATGACCATCGACTTCGCCCGCCACGTGTGCGGCCTCGGTGATGCCAACTCGACCGAGTTCGATGCCACCACCAAGCACCCGGTCATCGACCTCATGCTCGAGCAGCGGGGCATCGAGGACATGGGCGGGACCATGCGTCTCGGCGCGTACTACGCCGTCCTCGCGAGCGGGTCGCAGGTCGCCCAGGCGTACGGCGAGCCGGTCGTCTCCGAGCGGCATCGGCACCGCTACGAGTTCAACAGCCGGTACCGGGCGCAGCTCGAGAGCGAAGGACTGTGGTGCTCGGGCACGTCGCCCGACAACAAACTCGTCGAGTTCATCGAACTGCCGGGTCACCCGTTCTGGGTGGCGACCCAGGCGCATCCCGAGTTCAAGAGCCGCCCCGATCGCCCGCATCCGCTGTTCCGCGAACTGGTCGGAGCCGCGCTCCGTCGCGCCGGTCAACCGTCGGTCGCGAGTGAGGACGGCGCCTTCGATCCACCGTCGGTCCCCGCCTCGCCGGGCGTCTGAGCGTCGCCGACCACCGATGACCGGGTTCCGGCGGATCGACGAACGAACGGTTCACCAGGGCCACGTGTGGCACGTGGTGCTCGCGGAGTTCGAAGCGCCCGACGGCCGTCGGTTCACTCGCGACATCGTCCGTTCGCCGGGCGCCGTCGGCGTCGTGCCCCTCGTGTTCGACGCCGAAGGAAACCCGTCGGTGGTCCTCGTGTCGCAGTACCGACCGCCGTTCGACGATCTCGTCGTCGAGATTCCCGCCGGACTCCGCGACATCGAGGGCGAGGACCCGATCGAGGTGGCGCGCCGGGAACTCGTCGAGGAGGCCGGACTGTCCGCCGGATCGATCGAGGTGCTGACCGAGATCCTGCCGTCGGCCGGCATGACCGACAGCGTCACCACGGTCTGTCTCGCCACCGACTGCACCCCGGTGCCCCACGATCGCCACGGTCCCGAGGAAGACCACATGACCGTCGTCCACGTGTCGCTCGCCGATGCGGTCGACATGGTCGAGCGAGGTGAGATCCTCGACGCGAAATCGGTC
>JBCCTP010000329.1:0-5480 GCA_039198505.1 Actinomycetota bacterium
AAAACTTTCGTAACCCGTAAGATCACCACCATCTTATCTGAAATTTCAGT
This sequence comes from Actinomycetota bacterium, assembly GCA_039198505.1. Taxonomy (GTDB): domain Bacteria; phylum Actinomycetota; class Acidimicrobiia; order Acidimicrobiales; family Ilumatobacteraceae; genus Ilumatobacter_A. The sequence continues at coordinate 51 of JBCCTP010000329.1, forward strand.
TGGATTGAGTGATGTATTGAAACTGGGCAACTTAGACGCTAAGCGCGACTGGGGCTATGCCAAGGACTATGTCGAAATGATGTGGCTGATGCTTCAGCAAGACAAGCCCGAAGACTTTGTCATTGCCACAGGCAAAATGTACACCGTCCGAGAGTTTGTTGAGAAGGCTGCCAAGCACATCGACATGGAACTGGTGTGGAAGGGTGAAGGTGTTGAGGAAAAAGGCTACGATGCCAAAACTGGCAAACTCGTCGTCGAGGTAGATCCTCGTTACTTCCGTCCTGCTGAGGTGGATCTCCTCATCGGGGACGCGACGAGGGCTCGGACCGAGCTCGGCTGGACGCCACGAGTGGGGTTCGCTGAGCTCGTGACCTCCATGGTGGACGCTGATCTGGCCGATCTGCAGGGCTGATCGGCCAGATCACCCAGGAGGCGAGTCCCGAGCCGGCCGTCACCGTCGCTCGAGCGATCGGATCCGTTTGCTCTCTTCGGAAACCCTGATCGCCGTCTTGTACGCATAGGCTGCCGTTCCGAGGATGGCGAGGCCGAGCATGATCACGATCGAGCCGCCCCAGATCACGACGCGCCAACCCGTGCTGGGCGCAACGAGGCCCGCAGCGAGGACGGCGAGCCCCAAGATGATCGCAGCGAGTGCGAGGACTGGCCGGCGGAGCACGGCGCGCGACGATCGCCAGACGAGCCGCATCGATGAGTACGCGATCGGCGACGATCGACGGAGCCGGTCGGCCCGATCTGCATAGAACCGGCGGTCGGCGGGTGCCGGAGGGTCAGTCCGCTCAACTTCGGCGCGTGCCGGCGTCGGTAGCGGTGCCGGGGTCGGAAGCGCCTGCGGTGGAGCCGTTGGTGCCTCGGGTCTCGACTCCAGTCGTCGTTGGAACGCGGCCCGCAAGGCAGGGAAACCCGGGTCGTCGAGGAAGGCGATGAGGTTGCCCCACGAGTTCGAGGGCAACGTGACACCTGGATACGGGACGAGACGCCGCCAATCATGGGCGACGCCGTAGCGCACGATGGGATGCCACTCGCTCGCGTAGACGGTGTAGCCGCGTTCGAGGAGGAACTCGGCGATATCACGGGTCGTGTGTCCCATCGGCATCGTCTTGGCGTCCTCGAACTCGCAGCTGACGATGGCCGGCCGCAGCCGATCCCAGGGCACGCCCCGCAGCACGTCGAGGTCGTGCCCCTCGACGTCGATCTTGAGGAAGTCGACGTGGTCGAGCGCGTGCTGGTCGGTGACGTCGGCGATGGTGGTCATCTCGACGTGGGCGGTGATCTCGTGGGACTCTCGGAACGCCGACAGGCCGCTGATGCCACTGCTCTCGATCGAGGCGAAGAAGGGCACGCGATCCGCGCGCTGGTGACCGACGGCTCTGGGGTCGATCGATACGTTCGCCATCTGGCCGAGGCGACGCTCGAGTCGAGATCGGTTGTCCGGGTCGGGCTCGAAGCACAGCACCCGCCAGCCCCGTTCGGCGAAGTGCCGAGCGCTCGTCCCGCGATGGGCACCGACGTCGAGCACGACCCGCGGGCCGTCGTCGGTGTCGAGCAGATCTGCGATCACCTCGTTCTCGTCGAGGTGCGCGTGGCCCGACCGCTCGATGTCCGAACCCGTGCCGGGGGCGAGCACCTCGATCATGTCGCCCCGCTCGTAGATTCCTGGAAGCGAGCTGTCCGAGAGGTTGGCGATCTTGGCTCCCGACGCGTTGATGATGTCACGGCACCCCATGTGCCACCGACGCCGGATCTCCTTGGGTGTTGCGTCGAGCGCAAGGCGACCTGTCGGCAGTGCTGGCGTGGACTGGTCAGATGTCGCTGGGCGATGCATCGAGAAGCCCGGATCGGTCCTGGGCGCGATCAAGTAGATCGGGTCGAAGCCGAGATGGCGTGCGAGAAGGATGGAGGCGATCAGCGCCCGGTCGGTTCCGAGTGCTTCGACATCGTCATGGAGGTGCATCGCATCAATGCCCTTGACACTGCCGAGTACCTCCTCCATGCCGAACGCGATGACGTCGGCTCCCGACCTGAGCTGTGGAGCGATCCGCTCCTCGGCGAACACGATCGAGCCGACGAGCCCGTTCACCGACGCTGCGATCGCTGGTGCGAGCCCGTCGGCAGCGACCACGTGGAAGGTCGGGCGCCACCCGTCAGCGCGGCGGTGCAGGTGGTAGCCATTCACGGCGAAGGTGAACTCTTCGCCCAGCAACGACGTGGGCACGTCGCCGTCGTCCCCGACGATCACTGCTCGCTTGCCGGCGAAGAGGTCGCGCAGGTCGGGCAGGGACGTTCCTGCCTCGGTCACGTCGCGCCAGACGCTCGCCGGGTTGGCGCCGCGTCGGACGGATCGTCTGGTCACGGTGTTGGCCTCCAGTGCCCATTCGTATGCAGACACGACAGCGGCGGCTGTGCGGTCCCAGGTGTAGGAGCGGCCTCGTTCGAGTGATCGAGCGGCCAGGTCGGCGGCCAGGTCCGCGTTGTCGAGGACGCTCGCCATCGCGGCGGCGAGGGCGTCGTGGTCCTGAGGATCGACCGTGAGGGCTGCGTCGCCGGCCGCTTCGGCGAGCGCTCGGCGGTCGGACGTCACGACCGGCACACCGCTGCGCATCGCCTCGATCACCGGGAGACCAAAGCCCTCGTCGAGCGATGGGTAGCAGAAGAGCGCGGCTCCGGCGTAGAGAGCAGGCAGATCACTATCGTCAACGTATCCGGTGACGACGATCGAAGCGCGGTCCACCCCGCTCGTGCTCCGAATCCGCTCCAGCAGGTCGTCAGCCAGCCACCCGTCGGAGCCCGCCAGCACGAGAGTGACGTCGGCGCCGCCGTCGGTGACCAGGCGTCCGAACGCCTCGACCGCTGCGACCATGTTCTTGCGTGGTTCGAGCGTGTTGACGCACAGCACGTAGCGGTGGCCATCTGGGATGCCGAGCCGACGCCGGACGGCATCGATCTCGTCGAGCGGCCGCGGCCCGAAGCTGTCGGACGCGCCGAGTGGGACGACGTGGATCTGCTCGTGCGAGAGCCTCGGGAAGAGCTCGAGGATGTCCTCTCGCACGCTCGAGGCGTTCACGGTGATGGCGTGCGCAGAGTGAACGGACTCCAGGAGCCCGGTCAGGTAGGCGCCGATGGGGTTGGGCTGGCCGGAACGGACGAACCACTCGGGGTGCTTGATGGCGATGACGTCGAGGACCGAGACGAGCACGGCAGGCCTGGCCGGATAGGGCAGGCGGGTGACGCCCTTCCAGTTGAGGTGGTAAACGTCGTAGTCGCCCGGATCGTGTACCCGAGCCGGCGAGTAGACGCTGTCGAGGTGGTCTGCGAACTGGCTGCTGATGCCTGGCGCGATGGAGCAGGCGGAGGCGAGCCCTCCGACGATCGGCCCGCCGTGGACCGCCCGCCCGAGCGACGGGAGGGCGAACCGAGACGGCGCGAACCGGCCGGTGTCGGCGAGGTAGCGGAGTGCCGATCGCCGCTCGGGTGCCGCAGCCGCAAACGAGAGTTCGACATCGGGGTGTCGATCGAGCGCCGCCGCCATCTCCTCGACGCTGCGGAAGATCCCGGCACCGCGAACACCGTCTGCGCAGTGGATCCTTCCGAGCGTCGTGATGTCGAACAGAACCTTCATGAACGTCCCGAGAACAACGACTCGAAGGACACCCGCTCGACCTCGTCGAGTTCACCGCCGACCGTTGCGTTGCGAAGGCGGGCGCCTCGTCGGTCGAGATACGCAGCGGCCCGAGCGAATCCGATCTTCATGTCACGAACGTTCGGGCTGTGCCACTTCTTCCCAGCACCGAAGTAGCGCGGATCGAAGTGGTTGGGATCGTCGTCGGCCGTGCTCTCGAGCTCGAGCTTCACCCCGTCTCCGAAGCCTTCGGGTCCGGACTGGATGACGGTCTTGGGCACGGCGTAGGAGACGTCGGTCCCGATCAGATAGATCTCCTCGAAGCCCATGAAGTACGCCATCTCCACGGCCATGACGCCAATGGTGCCTCCTCCACCGAAGCCCGAGTACGGAACCGTGGGCTCGAAGCAGTGCTCGAACCCGTCGTAGAAGCCCTTGGTGTGATGCCAGTAGTGGTTGTCTGCCTCGCCGAGCAACGACTTGTAGCGAGCGGAGAAGAACTTGTAGGGGATGTCGAGCGCGGCGAACTCCTCGGCGTTGTCCGGGACGACACGCACGTCGAACGCGGTGTAGAACGTCGGTCGCCAGCTGATCCGCTCGAACAGCAGCGAGATGCGGTTTACGCCGAAGACGAACTCGTCCTCGAGAAGCTCGAGTGGCGTGCGGTTCAGGCTGGGGCCGTTTCCCATGATGAAGATTCGTTCGCCGGAGAAGCGTCTGCGAAGGCTCGTGAAGCGCTCGATGTCGATCACGGTCAACGGTTCGCGAGTGGGCGGGCGGATGGCGTCGCTGTCGATGGAGGCCTGGACGCTCGTGAGGGAGTGGCGAGCGCGTTCCGTGAGCGACTTCTCGGCCGCTGCCGGAGTGGCCGTTGGTGCCGATGAGCCGACCAGTGAACCAAACCAGGACAGCTCCCCGCTCGACGACTCGTTGTGGGCGGTGAGCACGAGCCGCTCGGGTGATCCGGCCGCAACGAGATCCACGTCGAGTTCGACCAGGTGGTGGTGGCCCGACCCGATGTCGGCCTGGACGACCGTGGAGCCGCTCATCGGGTCGACGAGTTCGAGACGAGCGAGTCCGTCGAGGCCGACCGCCGTGCACTCGCTGAGGACCTGGACGCGATCGACCTGTTCGGGCAGATCGAAGCTCCCGAGAGCGGTGGTCGACGGTGCTGAGCCGGCGGCGGGGACGACCACGTGGGGGACGCCGTCGGCCGCAGCGCCCGCACTGTCGAGGTGCTCCGGCCCAATCCTCGCCCTCCAGCGCGTGTCGCTAGTGCCTGCGGCGCGAACGCTCGCGCTCAGGACGTCGGCCAGCGCCGCTCGCTCGTCCGGCTCGAGCACCTGCAGGATCTGCTCCGCATCGTCGAGCAGCGCGAGCATCGCCACGACCCGGTCGGTCTCGAGGCTGGTGTCTCCGGCGAGCACCCCGAGCAGATGACCGCTCTTCGCTCGAAGGCCGAACCTCCTGGCGTCCTCCGTGGTGAAGTCAGTCCGCTGGTCGGCGGAGTCGGTTCTCATCGGCACTCCTTCGACGAGCGGAATCCGCCCGACGGGTCGTCCCAGCCTCCTGGGCAGAGGCTGCGCTCAGGTGTAGACGATGTCGCGCGCATTGCGGTCCGTGAGCAGGATCGGACGAGCGGCGCGGCCGTCGAGAAAGTCGATCAGCCGGTCGTACTTCTCGGCGACGACGCTCCAGGACTGTGCCTCGATGCGGCGGCGGCAGGCGGCGTTGCGTTCAGCCCACACGTCCGGATCCTCGGTTGCGAGTGCCTCGAGCGTCGCAGCGACGTC
>JBCCTP010000330.1:0-5467 GCA_039198505.1 Actinomycetota bacterium
GCGGCGTCGATCTGCAGGCGGAACGGGGGATCGTCGGGGTTGTTCTCGGTGACCGCCAGGCGGTTGTGGATCACCCGGGAGATCTTGGCCCGATCCTCCTGGACCTTCGCCTCCCTCTCGATCATCGAGGCGATGATGAGGATCTCGTACGGCGTGCGACCGAGCTGCTGCGCCTTCGTGGTCATGTCCTCCTGCGACGCGACGCGCTCCATCAGGGCGATCATGCGGTCGACGACCTGTGCCTCGGTCTCGGCGTTCGACACCTGGCAGGTGTCGGGGAACAGCAGGCCTTCGAGCGACGTCACCCCCGGGGGCTTCAGCGACGACCGCACCGACGGATCACTCGCGGCCGCTCCGAACCCGTCGGCGTCGAGACGCTCCATCGTGTTCTCGAGACGCCGTCCCATCTGGTCGATGGTGAAACCCTCGGGGAACGTGACCGACGTGTACGTCTGTGCCGGGGGCGTGCGCAGCCGGGCGAGCACGTTGCCCATGTGATCATCGGGGCGGATGGTGTAGAAGCCGGGGATCGGTTCGAGGCCTTCGTTGCGCTCGACGTACCACTCGAACACGCCGGCGTCGGAGATCAACCCGGCCTCTTCGAGGCGTTCGGCCACCGACTCGACCGTGTCGCCCTCGACCACCGTGAAGCTCTCGGCTGCACCCGGATCACCCTCGGGATTGATCCGCTCGAGGTACCACCAGCCGACCGCACCGGCGATGAGGACCATCACGATCATCAGCATCATGACGGTCCAGACGAGCCACTTGACCGGCCGGGTCTGGCGCCGCAGCCGCTCGACGTGACCGGTGCGGTCGGCGTCGTCCCACGGATCGGTCTCCCAGTCGAGGGCGGGACGCGAGTCGGGATCGACCTCGGCCTCGGGCAGCAACGGATCGAGTTTGGAGACCATCGGCTGCGCGTCCGCGGGTCAGCCCGCGGTCCCCTTCCGATGATCGAGCCACGCCTGGAGCATCACGGCGGCGGCGACCTTGTCGACGACCTGCCGTCGTTGGCGTGCGTCGAGGCCGGCCTCGAGCATGCCGCGCTCGGCGGTGACCGTGGTGAAGCGCTCGTCGTGCATCTCGACCGGCACGTCGACGACGCTAGCCAGCTGCTTCGCCTCGGTGACGGCACGCTTGGCGGCGGGTCCGTGGGTGCCGTCGAGCGACAGCGGCAGGCCGACGACCACCATTTCACACTCCTCGTTGCGCACGAGCCGGGCGATCTCGTCGTGATCGTGGCGACGGGATCTCGAACGGTGCACCGTCGTGAGTGCCGACGCCACCGTGCCCGAGATGTCGGACACCGCGATCCCGATCCGCTTCGACCCGAGGTCGATCCCCAGCGCCCTCACAACGAACCACCGAGAGAATCGCGTGACGTGCCTGGCACGTGGCGCGACCTGTTGCGTGACGTGCCTGGCACGTCGTGCAACATCAGGTACGGGCGGCGACGGCGTCGCGGGCGATGCGGAGAGCGTCGTCGATGCCGTCGGGGTTCTTGCCGCCAGCGGTCGCCACGTCGCCCTTGCCGCCGCCACCGCCACCGACCGCCTTGGCCGCGTCGCCGATGAGCTTCGACGCCGGTTCGTCGGATCCCTTCGGCACCGCCGCCACCAGCGAGACGCCGCCCGTCGGCGTCTCACCGACGAGCACCACCGTGTCGACTGCGGCCTGCTGACGAACGGCGAGCGCGAGTTCGCGCAGGTCGCCTGGCGCGAGCCCGTCGACGCGGGACACGACCACTCCGTCGACCGCCTCGGCGGCGATCTCGCTGGCCCGGCCCGACGCCATCTGGGCTCGGAGCGTCTTGATCTCGTCGTTGAGTGTCTTGATCTCGTCGAGCTTGCGTTGAACCCCACCGAGGAGGTCGTCGGTCTGCGTTCCGACGAGCCGGGCGGTCTCGGCGATGAGCTCCTCGTCGCGCTGGAGGAGCGCGACCGACGACTCACCGGTGACCGCCTCGATGCGCCGAAGGTTCGAGCCGATCGACGACTCGCTGACGACTTTCACCGCACCGATGTCTCCGGTGGCGCGGACGTGCGTGCCGCCACAGAGCTCGATCGTGTTGCCGGCCTCGAGCACGCGGACGATGTCGCCGTACTTGTCTCCGAAGAACGCGATCGCGCCGAGCGCCTCGGCCTCGTCCTTCGTGGTCTCGAACGCCCGCGCCGGGGCGTTGGCGAGCGTCTCGGCGTTGGCCATCCGCTCGATCTCCGCGATCTGCTCCGGCGTGACCGACTCGTAGTGCGAGAAGTCGAAGCGCAGGCGGTCGGGACCGACCCACGAACCGGCCTGCTTGACGTGCTGGCCCAGCACCGTGCGCAGCGCGTGGTGCAGGAGGTGCGTCGCGGTGTGATTGCGCCGGATGCGGTCGCGCCGGGTCACGTCGATCGTCGCCGTCGCCGGCTGGCCCGGCCGCACCGTGCCGTCGACCACCCGGGCGAGGTGACGCCGCAGGTTGGGCAATGCGAACGTGGTGTCGAGCACCTCGGCGCGGCCCGTCTCGGTGACGATCGTGCCGGTATCGCCGATCTGACCGCCCGACTCGGCGTAGAACGGGGTGCGGTCGAGGAAGATCTCGACGAGCTCGTCGCCGTCGCTCACGGTCACGTCGGGAGCGAGCCCGTCGGCGGCACCGGGCGCCGCATCGATGACGGCGAGCACCCGCGACTCGGTCTCGACGTCGGTGTACCCGAGGAACTCGGTCACGCCGAACTGCTCGACCACCTCGCGGTAGCCGTCGAGCGTGGCGTCGTCGACGGCCCCCTTCGCGGCCGCCTTGGCGCGCTCGCGCTGGGCGTCCATCTCGGTGGTGAAGCCCGCCAGATCGACCTCGACCTGACGCTCGGATGCGATCTCCTGGGTCAACTCGAGCGGGAATCCGTAGGTGTCGTGAAGCAGGAACGCCGTGGATCCGGTGAGCTCCGAATCGTTCTCGCGCAGCGCATCGTCGAGGATCGACATGCCGTTCTTCAGCGTGTGCCGGAACCGCTCCTCTTCCTTCTCGATGACACCGACCACGAAGTCCTGGTTCTTGCGCAGATCCGGGTAGGCGTTGCCCATCACGTCGATGGCCACCTGCGTGAGCGTCGGCATCACGAGCTTCTCGGTGCCGAGCAGGTAGGCGAAACGCACGGCGCGGCGGATGATGCGCCGCAGCACGTATCCCCGGGCCTCGTTCGACGGGAAGACGCCGTCGTTGACGAGCATCGCCGACGAGCGGGCGTGCTCGGCGAGGACGCGCAGGCCGAACGAGTCGCGGTCGTCGTAGTCGCCGACCCGGTACGTCTTGCCGGTGAGCGACTGGGCCTCCTCGATCATCGGCTGCATCAGGTCGGTCTCCCAGACCGAGTCGACGCCCTGGAGCAAGGCGAGGATGCGCTCGAGGCCGGCACCGGTGTCGATCGACGGCTTGGGGAGCGGCGTGCGCGAGCCGTCGGCCGCCTGGTTGAACTGCATGAAGACCAGGTTCCAGAACTCCATGAACCGGTCGCCGAACGGGTCGCCGAGCGGCCCACCGTCGGGCCCGAAATCGGGGCCGCGATCGATGTGGAGCTCCGAGCACGGGCCGCACGGCCCGGTCTCGCCCATCTGCCAGAAGTTGTCTTTGTCGCCGAGGCGCTGGATTCGGTCCATCGGGACGCCGACGGCGTCGTGCCAGATCTGCTCGGCTTCGTCGTCGGACTCGTGGACGGTGACCCAGATGCGGTCGCCGTCGATCCCCCACCGCTCGGTGACGAGCTCCCACGAGAGCGGGATCGCCAGTTCCTTGAAGTAGTCGCCGAACGAGAAGTTGCCCATCATCTCGAAGAACACGAGGTGCCGCTTGGTGCGCCCGACGTCGTCGAGGTCGTTGTGCTTGCCGCCCGCGCGAGCGCACTTCTGGGAGCTGACCGCGCGGGCGAACGGCGCCTGCTCGTCGCCGGTGAAGTACGACTTGAACGGCACCATGCCGGCGACGTTGAACATCACCGTCGGGTCGTGCGGGATGAGCGGTGCGGACGCGACGACCGAGTGGTCGTGCTCGGCGAAGAAGCCGGTGAAGGAGTCGCGGAGTTCATCCGCGCTCATGGGGGTGCCCATCGAGTCGCTCACGCGGGCGAGCCTACCGACGAGGCGCAGTGGCGAGATCGGCCGGATTCCGGCTCGAGGGGGGATCGAGATGGGCGGTCGAGGCGGGCCCGACCCGAGGGGTCAGTCCTCGGCTTCGTCGTCGTCGTCGAACGTGACGCCGTATTTCTCGGCGAGCGCGGCGTACTCGTCGTCGTCGGACGACTCGTCGTCATCATCGTCGTCGTCACGACGATCACCGAACCCGAGATCAAAGGCTCCCGGGCCCGACTGCTTCAGTTTCCTCGCCTCTTCGAAACGGCGATGACGACCCTTCTTCACGACAGGGCTCCCACACTTCAGTGATTTGATACGGCGACACATCGTACCGCCGGACCTGGTGGATCAGGGGATGCCCGACGAGAATCGACTCGTGCACCGTAGCGTCGCCATCCTCAACCAGAAGGGCGGAGTCGGAAAGACGACCGTCACACTCGGTCTGGCATCGGCGGCGATGACCGCCGGGCGACGTGTCCTCGTGATCGATCTCGACCCCCAGGGCGCGAGTACCTGGGTGCTCGGAATCGACCCGACCGACGTGGTTCTCTCGGTCGGCGACGTCCTCGCGGCCTCGACCAAGAGCGAGCGGCGGGAGGCCTCTCTGGCCGAGGCGATCATGGTCTCGCGGTGGTCGGACCGGGTCGACGTGCTGCCCGCCCGCGGCGACCAGCAGATCCTCGAGGACGGCAAGGCGAAACGTCTCGCCAAAGCGTTCGCTCGGGCCACGGCAGCCCTCGACAGCTACGACGCCGTCCTGATCGACTGCCCGCCCTCCCTCGGCAACCTCACGACGAACGCACTCACCGCGGCGAGGCATGCGCTCCTCGTGGTGGAACCGTCGGCCCTGGGCCTGCGAGGGATCGGTGGCGTCGCCGACCTCGTCGACGACGTGTGGGACCGCCACAACGACCAGCTCGAACTCTCGGGCGTCGTCTTGAACCGCGTCCCGGCCGTGTCGAGCGAGGCGGCCCGCCGGACCGAGGAACTCGGACGCATCGTGGGCCGATCTGCGATCTGGCAGCCGCCGATCCCGCAGCGGGTCGTCTTCAGCCAGGCGATCGGCGAGCGCCGTCCGATCCACGCCTACGGCAGCCGGGCGGCCGAGCCGATCGAGGTCTTCGACCGCCTCTGGTCGAGACTCCGCCGAACGGTCAAGTGAGACCCTCGCCGCGCCTGATGGCTCCCTCGTCGTCCGCTGCGCTTCCTCCTCGCGACGCGTGCAACTCGTCGCTGGCGCTTCCCTCGCCGCGCCTGATGGCTCCCTCGTCGTCCGCTGCGCGTGCTCCACGCGACGCGTGCAACTCGTCGCGGGGGCGGCCCCCCCCCCCCCGGGGGGGGGCCCCCGGGGGCC
>JBCCTP010000331.1:0-5434 GCA_039198505.1 Actinomycetota bacterium
AGCGACGCGAGGTCGGCGAAGCGCTCGCACGACATCGTGAGCGGCCGACGAGTCGGCGCCACGTCGGCGGCCACTCGACGCTCGCAGTCGGGCAAGGACGCCCGCCGCTCCTGATCCCGATCGGCGTGATGGCCTCGTTGCGCGGCACGCGCCCGGCGACGAGCCTGCGCGTGCTCTGCGAGACGGCGGACGACCTCGGGATCGGGCTCGACGTTGCGCTCGCTGGAACCGGCCTCACCGCCGCTGACCTCGACGACGCGACCACGGAGGTCACCGCGGAGCAGGAGATGCGTGCCGTCGAGAACATCGCGTCCGCCTATCCCGGTGATGCGGGCCTCGGTCTCGCCGTCGGCCGGCGGCTCCACGTCAATGCGTTCGGGATCTGGGGGTTCGCCGTCCTCACGAGTCCGACCTTCCGCGCCGCGATCGAGACCGCGATCGATCACATCCGGTTGTCGTACGTGTTCTCGGCGATCGAGTTCCGAGAGGACCACGACGTTGCCCGGCTCGTCTTCGATCTGTCCGGCCTGGCGCCGGCGGTCCACGCCTACGTGCTCGAACGTCACTCGGTCGTGACGATGCATTTCTCCCGCGAGGTCGTCGACACGAAGACTCTCGGCGAGTTCCGGGTGGAGACGACCCGACGCTCTCGGTACGCGACCGCGCTGTCCGAGCACCTCGGACTCGAGGTGGTGGCCGACGCCGAACACGACGCCTTGGTGTTCCCCACCCGGGTGCTCGAGCTGCCGGTTCCGAGGTCCGACCCGTCGACGCTGCGGTACTGCCTCGAACAATGCGAGCTGCTGACCGCACGGCTCGACGACGACACCCGACCGTGGTCGACCCAGGTACGTGACGTGCTCGTCGAGGACATCTCCGATGATCACCAGATCGGGGCGACGGCCAAGCGTCTCGCCGTCAACGAGCGGACACTCCGCCGTCGCCTCGCCGAGGAGGGAACGACGTTTCGCGAGGTGTACACCGACACACGACTCTCGATCGCCCGAGAGCTGCTCGAGACGGCGGGCCTGAGCGTCGAGTCGGTGAGTCGCCGGGTGGGGTACGCCGAGCCGGCGAGCTTCGTGCGGTCGTTCGCTCGTCACTACGGAACGACGCCCGGTCGCGTCCGGCGACCGGACAGCCGCTGAGCCACTCCCGAGGCGGGCGGTTTGTTCGCATCGGACAATGTGTTGATCGCGCCGGTCAAGGTCGGCTCGGGCTGTCGACCGGATCGGCGCCGGTGTGTTGAGTGTCGAGGCCATGGACGACCTCGACCGACCTTCCTCTGCGACGAGCAGCGGGCCGAACCCGCGACTCCTCATCCTCGGTGGCGGTTTCGCCGGGGTCTGGTCGGCGCTGTCCGCCGCCCGGACCGCAGCCGCCCTCGACGTTCCCGTGCGGATCCAACTCGTGAACCCCGACCGTCGATTCGTGCCCCGACCCCGGCTCTACGAGGCAGCGCCGGGCGAGACGACGCGTGATCTCCGCGACATCCTCGAGCCCCTCGGCGTGGCGCACGTCGAGGCCCGAGCCGCGAAGGTCGATGCGGCGGAGCAGGCCGTTGCGCTGGTCGACCGCGACGGCGCACAGCAGCGAGTGCGCTACGACCGACTGATCCTCGCGACCGGCAGCCAACTCGTCCGACCGCCGATCGACGGCACCCATCTCCACGACATCGACACGCTGTCGGGCGCGGAAGCACTCGACCGGCGACTCCACGAGCTACCCGATGGTGCGACGGTCGTCGTGGTCGGTGCGGGGTTCACCGGGATCGAGCTCGCGTGCGAACTCCCGAGCCGCTTCGCTTCCGCGCGCGTCGTGCTCCTCGAACGATCGGATGCGATCGGTTCCGGACTCGGTCCGGCTACCCATCCCCACATCGAGTCGGCGCTCGATCGACTCAACGTCGACGTCCGCACCGGCACGTCCATCACCGGATTCGACGGCGGCGTCGTGCGACTGGCCGACGGCACGTCGTTCCCGGCCGACGTCGTCGTGTGGACCGCTGGGATGCGGGCGAACCCGCTGACCGAGTCGATCTCGTCCAGCGTCGACCGACTCGGGCGGCTCGCCGTCGACCAGTTCCTCCGTGTCCGTGACGTGCCGTTCGTGTTCGCGGCGGGCGACACGGCGGCGCCGCTCGACTCGTCCGGGCACACCGTCCAGCAGAGCGCCCAGCACGCGATCCCTCAGGGAGCGTGCGCCGGTGGGAACGCCGTCGCCGACCTGGTCGGCGCCGAACTCACCGAACTCGCCACGCTCCCCTACGGCACGTGCCTCGACCTGGGTGCGGCGGGCGCCGTGTTCACCGAGGGGTGGGACCGCGAGGTCCGACTGGTCGGCGACGAGGCCAAGGCGCTCAAGACCGACATCAACCGGGTGTGGATCTACCCGCCGATGGCGACCTCGAGCACCTGACGCCGATCCGCACGGCGAACTCAGTCGATCGCGATCGCCGTCGCCACCATCACAGCGGCGACGACGATCTCGATCACCAGCGGTGGGACGACCGACCGCTCGACACCGTCGACCGCAAGGCTGATGAGCCGGCCGACGATGGCGACGCCCATCAGCACGGCGACGGCGAGGAACCAGACGGGCTCGGTGGTGAAGACGCCCACGGCGATGAGTGCCGCGCTGCCGGCGAGCAGTCCGCCGAGCACGCTCCGAACCTCGCCGAGTCCGGGCACACCGACGGGACTGAGTCCGACGGCGGCGGCCATCTGGGCCGGCAGCAACAGCGACCGCAGGCCGAGGGCGGCGAGGGGAACGGCCAGGACGGCCGCGATGATCTGCATGGTGGTCTCCATCTGTCATCCTCACCTTCGAATCGGCGCGTACGCCGTGGCGATCGCGTCGGCGATCGCTGCGGGTTCGTCTTCTTGCAGGTAGTGGCTGGCCGTGTCGAGGCGAACGACGTCAGCATGGGGGAACCGCTTCTGCCAGCCGGGGAGGATCGCCCTGAACACGGGGTCCTTGGTGCCCCAGATCAACAGCATCGGGGTGTCGGCGAACCGATCGAGAATGCGCGTCTCGAGCTCGGCCAGGAACGGCGCCGCCGCACGGATCTGCCTCGGGAACTCGGCGATCCCGCGCCGATGGTCGGGCGTCGGCGCGACCGCGGCGTAGTGCTCGAACTCGGCATCGGTGATGTCGCCCTCGATCGTGCGCTTCATCGCCGGATCGATGAACAGGTTCCGGCGGAGGATCAGTCGTTGCATCGGCCGCGAGCTCATGAGTCGGCTGAAGAACTTGATCATCCGCGTCTCGGCGGGCCAGGCCCACGTGTTGCCGATGACCAGGCCGCTGATTCGCTCGCTCCGCTGCGAGGCGACCTCGAGTCCGATCGGTCCGCCCCAGTCGGCACCCATCACGATGGCGTCGCGGAGATCGAGGTGGTCGATCAGTTCTCCGACGACCGCCGCGTGCTCCTGCGGCGTGTATCCGTAGTCGCCGCTGGGGTGCACGGAGAGTCCGAAGCCCGGGTAGTCCATGGCGATGCAGCGGAACTGCCCGCGCAATCGTGTGATGATCCCGCGGTAGAGGAAGCTCCAGTCGGGGTTGCCGTGGAAGAGCACGAGCGGACGCCCTTCACCTTCGTCGATGTAGTGGAGAGGTCCGACCGAGCTGTCGAACCAGCGCGACTCGAAGGGGTACAGCTCGGGGTCGGGCGTGAAGTCGACGACTCCCTCAGGCCGAGACATGACTGGCCTCCCGTCCGTTCTCGGCGACGATTCGCTCGGCTTCGCGAGCGAGGTCGTCGGCCATCGTCGCCATGCCCTTCCGCATCTGCTTGTCGGTGATCTTCTTCGTCGCCCGACCGAGTCGGTTCGGCGTGTAGGCGACGTCGAGTGTCAGCACGGTCGCGTCACCGTCGGCGGCCAGCTGGAAGTCGGCCGTGGCGTCGGACGCCGGCATCTTGAACATCTCGTACAGATGCACGGTCATCCGCTCGCCCACGACGTGGTGGGTGATGCGTTCGTTGACGCCGCCCATCGGCACGAAGTCGCAGTGGCGCGTGGTGCCCGTACCGACAGGGCCGTCGGACGTGAGGTGTGAGCGCTTCACGCCGACGCTCCAGTCGGCGATGGCACCGAAGTCGTCGAGGACTCCGAAGACCGTGGCGGTCGGAGCCTCGATTCGGCGTGTGATGGTGAAGGTGGGCATCGGGAGTCTCCTCGTGGTGTGCGTCTGGTGCGACGTCTCGGGTGTTGTGGTCGATTCCAACAGGTTTTACACTGTCCGTTGTCGAACGAGAACGAGGTTATACAACGCATGGTGCAAAACACAAGCTCCGAATCGAAGAATCTCGGCGGACGCCCTCCGGAGTTCGACCGCGAGGCGGTGCTCACGGCCGCGGTCTTCGCGTTCTGGACGGGCGGATTCAAGGCGACAACGGTCGGCGATCTCGAGGAGGCGACCGGCGTCGACCGGTCGACGCTGTACAAGAGCTTCGGCGGCAAGAACGGCCTCTACGAAAGTGCGGCCGACTCCTACATCGCCATGGCGAGCGAGCAGCTCTTCTCGAAGCTCCACGATGGGACCGACGGCGTCGAGGACGTACTGGCGTTCATCGACACCCTCGACGCCAGCTACCGCGCCGGACAGCCCCGGGGCTGCTACATCGTCAACGACATGGGCAGCGTCGGCGAGCACGACGCGACCCACCGGTACTTCGACATCCTTCGCACCGGCTTCGCGGCCGCACTCGGGCGCGGCGTCGATCTCGGCCAGCTCGACGCCGGGGTCGTCGATCAGCGTGCCGAGTTCCTGACCGCGGCGTTCGTCGGCATCAACCTCACGCACCGCAACATGGCCGACCCCGAGGCGGCGCATCGGCTCATGGCCGGCGTCCGGGCCGAGGTCGACAGCTGGCGCGACGCCTGACTCCGCGCCTCCCCTCCTCCCTGTCCTCGCGCCACCGCACCATCTCGATCCGATCGTTTTCGGACTGTCCGACTCGATCAAGTCGTTGTCCGTCCGGGACATGGCCGTCGACGGCCCGCGGGCGGACGATGAACGGGTCCACGAACGACCACGAGGAACCAGGAGTACCCGTGAGAACCACCCGCCTGATGGCCACCCTCGCGTGCGCCGCACTGCTCTCCGCCTGCGGTTCCGACTCGGACGACGACGCCGATTCGACCACCGAGCCCGTCGACGCACCGACTGAGACGACGGCCGCGACCGAACCCGACGAGTCGACCACCACAACGACCAGCACGACGACCAGCACGACGACCAGCACGACGACCACGACGGTCGCCGAGACGAGCGCACCACCAGAGACCACGATCGCCGACACGACCGCGCCGACGGAGACGGACGTCGCCGACGAGGCGGCCGCCGCCCCGCCGATCGTGCTCGTCCACGGCGCCTGGCAAGACGGATCCTCGTGGTCACGGGTCGAGCAGGCGCTCGAGGCCGACGGGCG
>JBCCTP010000332.1:0-5414 GCA_039198505.1 Actinomycetota bacterium
GTCCACTGATGTTCTCGCCTGCCTCAGACGCCGGACACCGACTCCTGCGCGTGGCGCTCACCGCCGTCCGGAGGGTGCCCCGCAGCGTCGCGCCGTGAGGACGGCTACAGCAGCTGCTTGATGGCGGCTCGGGTGTCGGCGGCTTCGTCGGGGTTGCCGGGGAACTCGACGGCGGCGAAGTCGGTCACCCCGATGTCGGCGAGCCGGCCGATGCGCTCGACGACCTCGTCGGCCGAGCCGGTGATGGCAATGTCCTCGGGTCCGGCGGCACCCTCGCGGTCGAGCATGGCCCGGTAGCTCGGCAGCTGCCCGTAGATCTCGAACACCTTCGCAGCGCGACCCGTCGCCGCCTCGAGATCGTCGGTGACGCAGACCGGCAGCGCGGCGATGACCCGGGGTGCGGGTCGGTCGGCGGCGTCGGCAGCGGCTCGAATGGTCGGGATCGTGTGGTCGGCGAGCGTGTTGGGACCGGTGCACCAGGTGAGCGTTCCGTCGGCCATCTCAGCGGTGATCTTCAGCATCTGGGGACCGAGGGCGGCGACCACGATGCCGAACTGCTGGGAATCCGCGACGCTCACAGCGCCGCGCAGCGTGTAGTCGTCGCCCGAGTACGAGACGGCCTCACCACGCGACAGCGGACCGAGGATCGACAGGTAGTCGCGGATGTGGCGGATCGGCTTCGAGAAGTCCATGCCCATCATCCCGTGGATGACGACCTCGTGGCTGAGCCCGATCCCCAGGGTGAGCCGACCGTCGGCGACGTCGTTCACGGTGAGGCACTGCTGGGCGAGCATCATCGGGTGCCGCGGGAACGTCGGCACGACCGAGGTTCCGAGTTCGATCCGCGGAACCTCGCGAGCGACCACCGCCAAGGTGGTGAGTGCGTCGTGGCTGAAGATCTGCGGCGCCCAGTACGACGCGAAACCGTCGGCCTCGACCTGGCGAGCCTCGGCGACGACGTCGTCGACCGTGCCCTCGTTGATGGTGCCTCCGAAGTATCCGATCCTCATCGTGCCGACCGTAGTGAGCAGGTGACGTCGTCCTGCGATGCGACGGTGGACATCGACGCCCCCGGAGAGTTAGGCTTGCCGAACTCATGGCGGGGAAGAAGTTCGTTCGGACGGGCGGTGGAGCGGGCCCGCACTGCGTCGAGGTCGCACTGTGCGTCGGCTCCGACTGTCGCGACGACGAGGGCTTCCGCGAGCTCCGCCGAGCACTCGGCGACCACCCGGCGGCGGCCGAAGTGAAATGCATCGGCGCCTGCGAAGGGCCCGTCGTGGTCGTCGAGCCGCGAGGTGTCACACCGGTCGTTCTCGAACGCATCCGCACCGAGAAACGACGCCGCGATCTGGTCGACGCCGTCACCGGCCACGGCGAACTGACTCCCCGTCTGCTCAAGCGTCGGGTCACCTCGAAGCGGGCACCCAAGATCATCGCCCGGACCCGCCGACGCCTCCGCGCTGCCTGATCTCCGGCCGGCAGGCCGATGGGAGCCGGGACCTGGCTCCTGGGTACGTTCGCCGCCATGAAGATCGGCATCAACCTCCCCGCCCAGTTCCCGTTCGACAGCACGCAGGCGGTGTTGCCCGCCTACGAGGAGGCGGGATTCGATTCGTACTGGGCCCCCGATCACATCCTCGGGGTGTTCCACCCGGGGCTCTGGGCAGACACACCGTTGTCGGCCCTCGCCGCCGACCCCGACGCGTTCTACGACCCGTTCTGCTATGGCGCGCGGCTGTCGGCGATGACCGACGTGACGTACGGGATCTCGGTCACCGACTCGACGCGGCGCAAGGCCGCCGACCTCGCCCGCACGGCGCTCACACTCAACGACATGCTCCCCGGCGGGTTCATCCTGGGCATCGGATCCGGTGAGGCCGAGAGCCTGCTGCCCTTCGGGTACCCGTTCGACAAGCCGGTCGCCCTGCTCGAAGAGTGCCTGATCGAACTCCGATCACTGCTCGACACCGGCCGGATGCCCGACGGCGGGCCCGGCCGTATGGGGCTCCCGCTCGAGGCCGAGGGCCGGGGCAAGCCACCGGTGTGGGTCGCCGGACACGGGCCGCGCATGCTGCGGCTCACCGGTCAGTACGGCGACGGTTGGATCCCCGCCTGGTGGATGAAGCCCGAGGAGTACGGCGAGAAGCGCGAGATCGTCAACCAGCACGCCGCCGACGCCGGCCGGCCGGCGCCCGAGGCCGCGCTGCTCCCGTTCGTGCTGTTCGCCGAGTCGATCGAGCGAGCCGCCGAGATGTTCGAAGCGGAGCCGCTCGGCAAGCTCTTCGGCCTCTTCGCGATGGGACACATCTGGGAGGCGAACGGCCTCGAGCACCCCCTCGGCAACGACTCGAAGGGATTCATCGACGTCGTGATCCACGACCTCGATCCCGACGAACTGCGCGATCTCGCTCCGACCATCCCGTTCGAGATGGTCCAGCAGGTGTTGTTCATCGGCAACGCCGAGGAACTCGGGTATCAGTTCGAGGCGTACGCCAAGAACGGTCTCGAGCACATGGTGCTCGCCAACCTCACCGGCGTGCTCGGCGGCATGGACGAGATCATGGCCCGAGCCATGGAGATGCCCCAGCTGCTCGGCGTGCTGCGCGAACTCTGACTCCGCCCGATCTGGCGGGACGCCGTCACTCGGCGGGCGGGTCGTAGTGAATGCCGGGGATGCCGGCACTCATCGCCTCGTACCAGTCGGGACGGGGCTGCACACCGGGGTACCCGTCGCCGACGCGCGGGAGGTTCTCGGCGTTCCACTCGTGGTGGATCGGCGGGATCTGGAAGTACCCGCGAGCCGCGTTGGTGCCGCCGTCGACGGCGAGGTCCTGGCCGGTGATGTACGACGCACCGGGCGAGCACAGGAACATCACGGGCTGCACGATCTCGTCGAGCTCGCCGATCCGTCGCATCGGGGTGCGGCTGGCGATCCACTTGTCCATGCCCATGCCCTCGATGGCCGGACGGACCATCTCCGTCACGATGAACCCCGGCGACACCGAGTTGACCCGCACGCCGCGGTCGGCCCACTCGCAGCCGAGCTGCAGCGTCATGTTCCGGAGCGCGCCCTTGGCCGCCGTGTAGGCGATGACGTTCAGCTCGTTGCCACCGTCGGCCATGATCGAGCAGATGTTGACGATCGAGCCGCCGCCCGATCCGAGCATGTGACGGCCGACCTCGCGCAGGTACATGAACGCGCCGTTCAGGTCGATCGACATGATCCAGTTCCACGTGTCCATGTCGAACTGCTCGGGCGCGACGCCGCGCATGTCGCTGACGCCGGCGTTGTTGACGAGCGAGTCGATGGTGCCGTGCTCGGCGACGGCGGTCTCGACCACCTTCTTCACGTCGTCCTCGACCGACACGTCCCCCGGCACGACCGTGACCTTCGGGCTGCCGTTCGCCCGACAGACCTCGGCGACCGCGTCGAGCATCTCGGCGGTTCGCGCCGTCAGCACCAGTTCGGCTCCCGCCGAGGCGAACGCATGGGCGAAGCCTTCGCCCAGGCCGTAGGAGGCTCCGGTGATGAGAACGGTCTTCCCGCTGAAGTCGTGAGTCATGGCGGCCATCGTGCTGCCCTCGGACCGAACGCAGCGAGCCGGACACACGGTGTCAGGACATGGCGACGAGGTCGAGCCAGTCGTCGGAGAAGTAGTCGACGTCGCCGTCGGGCATCAGCAACACCTTCGTGGGGTCGAGTTCGCGGACGAAGTCGGTGTCGTGACTCACGAAGATGATCGCCCCGGGCCAGTCGAGCAACGCCCGGGTGACCGCCTCGCGCGACGGCGGATCGAGGTTGTTGGTCGGCTCGTCGAGAAGCAGCAGGTTGTTGCGCCCCGTCATGAGCATCGCAAGAGCGAGCTTCGTCTTCTCTCCACCCGACAAGGTGCCGGACTCCTGGAACACCTTGTCGCCCGAGAGCCCGAACATGCCGAGGAGACCTCGCAGCTGCGTCTCGCCGATGACCACACCGGGAGGCACGGAGTCCCGCATGTTGTCGAGCAGCGTGGCGGTCACGTCGAGGTTGTCGTGCTCCTGGGCGTAGTACCCCGGTGCGACCCGGTAGCCGAACTCGAAGTGGCCGAGGTCGGCCTCGGTCTCGGCGGCGAGGATCCGGAGCAGGCTGGTCTTGCCCGCTCCGTTGAGTCCGAGCACCAGCAAGCGCTCGCCCCGCCCGAGATCGAACCCGATGTCCTCGAACACCGGAGGGCCGCCGTACCCCTTGCACAACCCGGTCGCCTCGATGACCGTCTCGCCGCACGGCGGCGGCGGCGGAAAGCGCACGTTCGCCGACTTCGCGTTCTGCGGCGCATCGACCTTCTCGGCGGCGATCCGAGCGATCCGCTTCTCCATCGACTGGGCCGCTGACGCCTTGGTCGCCTTCGCGCCGAACCGGTCGACGAACGACTGCAGCCGCGCCATCTCCTTGTCCTGCTGCGCCGCCTTCTTGGCGAGACGGACCTCGTCATCTGCCCGCGACCGCTGGTACTGCGAGTAGGTGCCGCGGTACTCGACGATGTGACCCGTCGCCTCTTCGCCGGCCCGGTCGAGGTGGAGGACGCGGGTGATCGACTCGTCGAGGAGGTCGAGGTCGTGGCTGATCACGAGCAGCGCGCCTCGGTACTGCTCGAGGAACTTCATGAGCCACGCCTTGGCGTCGACGTCGAGGTGGTTGGTCGGCTCGTCGAGGCACAGCACGTCGGTGCCGGCGAACAGGATCCGGGCGAGCTCGACGCGGCGCCGTTCACCGCCGGACAACACGCTGATCGGCAGGTCGAGCCGGTCGTCGGGAAGCCCGAGCCCGACCGCCATTGCGCGCGCCTCGCTCTCGGCGGCGTATCCGCCGGTGGTCCGGAACCGCTCCTCGGCGCGGGTGTACCGCTCGACGTTGCGCTCGTCGGGATTCTCCTCCATGGCGATGCGCAGCTTCTCGATGCGCACCATCTCTTCGTCGATGCCCTTGCCCGACAGCACATGGGTCACCGACGTGCGGCCGTCGAGAGCGGAGTCGATCTTGGGATCCTGGGGGAGATAGCCGAACCCGCCGGATCGGACCACCTTGCCGCCCGCTGGCTCGGCGGCACCGCCGAGCACCTTGAAGAGGCTGGTCTTGCCGGCCCCGTTTCGACCGCCGAGACCGACCTTGTAGCGCGCTGCGACGGTGAAGCTGGCGTCGGCGACGACGGCGCGTCCGCCGACCTCGACCGTGAGCTTCTGGGCTTGCAGCACGCCCGACAGGCTACGAACGGTCGGCGTCAGCCGTCGGTCGCCGGTGGCGCAGAGGGCGGCGGGTCGGTCGTGCCGCCGGTCGAACCGCTGGAGTCACCACCCGACGAATCACCCCCGCCACCGGTCGAACCGCTGGAGTCACCACCCGACGAATCACCCCCGCCGCCGGTCGAACCGCTGGA
>JBCCTP010000333.1:0-5401 GCA_039198505.1 Actinomycetota bacterium
CGCCGACTACGCCCGCCAGATGCAGCGGGCGTGCGACGCCGAGCGGCGACTCGACGGCGGCGTGGTCCAGCGACCCGACGAGCGGCCGCTCACGCGGTTCGAACGGCGCGGCATCGACGAGGGACGGGCGGCGGTCGACCTGGTCTACCGAAGGGTCGACGCGGGCGACGACCGCTGAGTCGTCAGAAGACGCCGTTGCCGTTGCGGATGCGTCCACCCGAGAACAGCACGAAGAGGCGCATCGACAGGTCGAGCGGCTGGATCGAGTCCCAGTGTTCGACGATCACGTCGTCGACCACCCGCCACGTGTCGACGATGTTGAAGCCCTTGCCGTCGTCACCCCGGTGGGCGGCTTTCAGGGTGGCGTGGGAGTGGAAGATCACGACGTCGCCGTCGGCGTACACGTGCTTCACGTCGTAGCTGAACTCGGGTGAGCGCTTGGTGAGGCCCGAGACCGACTCGATCACGCCCTCGATCCCCTCACCGAGGTTCCGGTTGTGCTGGACGTAGCCGCTCGCCGCGAAGTCGGAACGGACGCGGTCGAAGTCGTGATCGTTCATGAGCGCCTGGACGAACGACGCGATCGTGCCGACGTTCTGCTGCTCGGTCGGCGTCCAGCCGTCGCGGTGCAGCAGACCGGCGTCGACGGCGGCGGGTGGGGTGGCGGTGGACGAGGCCATGGGCGTCTCCTGTGGCTGGTGGGTCAGGGTGGGTTCGTCGGGATGGATCAGTGAGTGAGTAGCTCCGCGCTACTCACGCGGCCTAGGCTGGTGCGATGAAGCGGACCGAGATCGGCGCGCAGGCCTGCCCCCTCGCTCAATCGCTGGCTCGGATCGGGGACTCGTGGAGCTTCCTCATCATTCGTGAGGCGCTCTACGGCTTCGATCGGTTCTCCGACTTCGTCGACCGGACGGGCGCCCAGAAGACCGTCGTCTCGGCCCGACTGAAGCACCTGGTCGAGTCGGGGATCATGGAGCGCGAGGTGTACGACGAGTTCCCGGTCCGCCACCGCTATCTGCTCACCGATGAGGGTCGGGACCTGGCGGGAGCTTTCGTGATGCTGAGCGAGTGGGGAACGCGGTGGGCCGATGAGGGAGCCGAGTTCGCGATGGAGATCGTCCACGAGTGCGGCGAGCGCCTCGAACCTCGGATTCACTGCGCATCGTGCGACGAGCCGGTCGCACCCGGCTCGACGACCGCGCGGGTCCTCAAACCGACCGCCCTCTGAGCGACCCCGGCGCCACGACCCCGGCGGCGGCCGATGCCGGGATGACTTCGTCAGACGGGAGTGCCGGCCTTCCATGCCTCTTCCTCTGGCGAGCCCGGGTCGGGCAGGAGCACCCCGCCCTCCATCGTGTACGACGCGTCGATGTCGGCCGACACGGTGGTGACGCTCTCGACGTCGACGCCGGCGTGTCCGGCGAGCGCGGCGCTGAGACGGGTGGCGATCTCCGCCTTCTGGTCCCCGTTACGGCCGTGTCGGATCGTCCCGAACACCAGAGCGTTCTGGCCGGCGTCGAGCTGACCATCGTGGTCGTCGACGTACAGCACGTGGACGAACGACGGCGGGGCACCGGTGACACCGCAGTGCACCTCGACGACGTCGTTGGAGAACGCCTCGCGGGCGGCCAGGTCGAGCAGACCGGGGCGGACATGAGCGTGGTAGAAGGGCATCGATTTCTCCCTCAGAGTCGTTGATTCAGGCGGTCTCGGTGACCGAGACGACGATCTCGTGATCGGTGCAGCCGGTCACCTCCGACCAGAGGTCGCAGATGCCGCGCATGTAGGCCTCCCGCTGCGGGAGCGTGGTGGTGTGGGCGATCGCCCACGCGATCACCGACGACGTGCTCTGCCGGCCCTCGGTGAACATGAAGCCGGTCGGGATCGTCATGAACGACACCGCCGAGGCCTCGCCGTCAAAGTGGGCGGCGTGATGGTCCTGGAGGCGCTGCTCGCCGTCGAGCCGGCCCGGGCGGACGAGAGTGCGGTAGAGCGGCATCATGCCTCCTGGAGCGTGGACGTATCGGAACTGGTGGACGTGTCGGAGTCGGCCGACTCGGCCGCGGGTGCGCCCGACGTGATGGCGACGACGACCTCGTGGTCGGTGCATCCGGTCACGTCGACCCACAGGTCGCAGACGGCGCGGAGGAACTCCTCGCGCTCGGGCAGGGTGGTCGCCCGGCCGAGCGGGATCGCGACGATCGACGAGGTGCTCTGCTGGCCCTCGGTGAACATGTAGCCCTCGGCGACCGCCTGGAACGTCACCTCGATCTCGGCGTCGGGATAGCGGGCCCGATGGATGTCGACGAGGCCGCGTTCGAGCTCGGCTCGGGCGGCATCGGCGGAGCTGTCCGCCTGGATCACACAATTGATTCGGATCACGAGAACACCGGCTTCCTGTTGGGTCGGTCAGGTCTGGAATGAACGTGCCACCAGAGTGTGGCGTCTTGCTACCGAGTAGTCAAGAGCTACCTGCTCCTGGTGGGTGTGTCGCATGGCTCGTGGTCGGTGAACGCAGACCGTGCGAATCGGGCACACTGGGACGCATGATCCTTCGTGAATTGCTCGACGAACGTGGCGTCCTCCTCATCGACGGGGCCATGGGGACCGAGCTGTTCGCACGTGGGCTGATGTCGGGCGCCTCCCCCGAACTGTGGAACGCCGATCACCCCGAGCGGGTCCGTTCGGTGCACGACGAGTACATCGCGGCCGGGTCCGACATCGTGCTGACCAACTCGTTCGGTGGCACGGCCTACCGGCTGAAGCTCCACGAGCTCGACGACCGGGTCATCGAACTCAATGAAGCAGCCGCGTCGATCGCCCGCGAGGCGGCCGAGCGCGTCGACCGACGGATCGTCGTCGCCGGATCGATGGGACCCTCCGGCGAGCTCCTCGAGCCGATGGGCTCGATGACCCACGACGCCTGCGCGTCGGCGTTCGCCGATCAGGCGAAGGGTCTGGCCGCCGGTGGCGCCGACGTGTTGTGGATCGAGACGATGAGCCACCTCGGCGAGGTCACGGCGGCCGTCGAGGGCGCACGCTCGGTCAGCGATCTTCCGATCGTGACCGCGCTCAGCTACGACACGGCGGGACGCACGATGATGGGCGTGACCGGCACCGAGGCGATCACCGAGCTCTCCGCCTTGGGTGTCGAGGGAATCGGCGCGAACTGCGGGAACAACCTCGCCGACACCGAGGCCGCTCTAGCGGAGATGCGCGCCGTCGATCCCGAGATGCTGCTGATCAGCAAGGCGAACGCCGGGATGCCCGAGTGGCACGGCGCCGAGCTCAAGTACTCGGGGACTCCCGAGGTGATGGCTGCGCACGCACATCGCCTCCGGGAGGCCGGAGTCCGGATCATCGGTACGTGTTGCGGATCGGGACCCGCGCACATCGCGCTGATGCGTCAGGTGCTCGACGGGGTGGTGCCGCCGCCCGAGGTCGAGTTCGAGGTGGCGGTTCGTCGCCAGGTCGTCTCGAAGCGTTCCGGCCGACGCCGCAGCAGCGGCGCGAACAAGCGCCAAGGGCCCGCCGGCGCCAGCTACTGACGTACCGTCGACCCCAGGGCTCGACGGAACGATCGACCGACTGATCGTTCTGATTGTTCCGTCGCGTCCCGGGGTCGACGGAACAGTGGGCGGCGAGCGGGTCAGGTTTCGGTCAGGCGGTCGCGCGCGGTGAGGGCTGCCCGGGCGGCGAGGTCGGGGGTCTCTGCGGTCACCGTGAGGTGGCCCATCTTGCGGCCGGGTCGCGGTTCCGACTTGCCGTACAGGTGCAACGAAGCGTCCGGGGTCGCGAACACACGCGACCAGTCGGGATCGCGCCGGCGGCCGTCGCCGTCGAACCACAGATCGCCGAGGAGGTTGACCATCGCGGCCGCCGGCGCCGTCATCGCCGTCGATCCGAGATCGACCCCGCACACGGCGCGCACCTGCTGCTCGAACTGACTCGTCGCCGCGGCATCGAGGGTCCAGTGACCGCTGTTGTGCGGTCGAGGTGCGAGCTCGTTCACGATCAGGTCGCCACCGCCGACGACGAACATCTCCACCGCCAGGACCCCGACGTAGGCGAGTGCATCGGCCACCGCCATCGCCAGACCGACCGCTCGATCGGCCACGTCGGCCGACACCCGAGCCGGGGCGACCGACAGGTCGAGGATCCCGTCGACATGATGGTTCTCGGTGACCGGCCAGGTGCGCACATGTCCGTCGCCGGTGCGCCCGACGATGACGCTGACCTCGCCGACCAGGTCCATACGGTGCTCGACCACGCAGGCGACGCCGCCGAGGTCCGCCCACGCCGCGAGCATCTCGGCCCTCGTCCCGACGCCGACCTGTCCCTTCCCGTCGTAGCCGAGGCGCGCGATCTTCACGATCGCCCCACCGTCGACCAGGTCGTCGACGGCATCGGCGATCGCGAGGTCGGGCCCGACCGACTCGTGCAGCACGAACCATTCGTCGGGACGCTCGTCGGCGTCACTCGACCGGTCGGGCACCGACGCGTCAGCCAGCACGCCGTAGGGCGCGACCGGAACGCCGTTCTCGCCGAGGAATCGTTTCTCGGCGATGCGGTCTTGCGCCACCCCGACCGCCCGGCCCGACGGTGCCACGACGGTGTGCTGTTCGAGGAACCTCAGAGCGGCGGCCGGTGGATTCTCGAACTCGGTCGTCACCACGGCGCAGTCGCGACCGAGTCGTTCGAGCGACGACGGATGGTCGTAGTCCGTGACCAGCTGCTCGTTCGCCACCACGCCGGTGGGCGCCGACGGATCGGGATCGACGACGAGGGTCCGGTAGCCCATCGAGGCGGCCGCCATGAGGGCGTACCGTCCCAATTGGCCGCCGCCGAGCATGCCGATCGTGGCCGGCGGGAGCACTGGCGTGCGGTGCGGTCGGCCGGTCACGTCGAACTGGCTCAGTCGAGGGGTGCGGCGGCCGCCTGCTCGCGGCGCTCGTCGCGGAACGACACCAGCGCCTCGGCGAGTCGGGCGTCGTCGACCGCGAGCATCGACACGGCGAACAGAGCGGCGTTGGTGGCGCCGGCCTCACCGATGGCGAACGTGGCGGTGGGGACTCCGGCGGGCATCTGGACGATCGAGTACAGCGAGTCCTGACCCGACAGATGTCGTGACGCGACCGGCACGCCGAGGACCGGCACGATCGTCTTCGCAGCGAGCATGCCGGGGAGGTGCGCGGCGCCACCGGCACCGGCGATGATCGCCTGCAGGCCACGGTCGCGTGCCTCCTCGGCGTAGGTGAACATCTCGTCGGGCATCCGGTGGGCGCTGACCACGCGGGCCTCGAACGGGACCTCGAAGCGTTCGAGGATCTCGGCGGCCTTCGACATCGTCGGCCAGTCGCTGGCCGACCCCATGACGACCCCGACCGTCGGCGAGGCCCCG
>JBCCTP010000334.1:0-5399 GCA_039198505.1 Actinomycetota bacterium
ACGCGGTCGAGGGTGTCGTCGACGAGCCGTTCGACCAGCGGCCGGAGAGCTTCGATGGCCGACGGTGTGAAGGCCTTGCTGACCAGACGACGCAGGCGGGTGTGATCGGGAGCGTCGAGTCCCAGCATCGAGCGGGTCCGTCGTTGGTCGGCGAACGCCTCCTCGAACGTGGCCATCCGCTGCGGGTCGGTGTGCTGAGGATCGATGTTGTCGTCGTCGACGCTCAGCGATGGATCACGCAGCAGGCGAGCGACGTCCTCGTGGCGGAACAGGATCCACTGCCCGGTGAGCGCCTTGTGGACCGGGTCGGCGGCACGCAGCTCGGCGAGGTGGGGAAACGGATCGTCGAGATACCCGTCCTGCAGAGGGTTGAAGAACACCGTGCTGCTGTCGACCTGCCCCGTCGCGCTCATGGAGAAACGGTAGACGTACCCGCCTCGGCCCTACGGAACGAGTGGGCGAGTGCCACGCCCCGGACGACCGAGTCGTGTCCAGGGTGAGACACTGAGTGGCGTGTCGAAGGCGTGGATCGTGGCGATGGCCCTGGTGGCGGTCGCCTGCGGGAGCACGCCGTCGACCTCGTCGAACGACGAGACGTTGCCGGGCGCCACCGATCCCGGGACGGACGTCATCGAGATCAGCTCCGACTCCGAGCTCGCGGCGATGCTCGATCCGACGCCCCCGGCCCGAGTGTTCACCGCACAGGGCGACGTCACACTGGAGCCCGGAAGGAGCGGTCGATGGGTCGCCTCGGCGGAGCGCCCCTCCCAGGACGACGTCGAGTCTCTGTCCGCGGTCCTCGGTTTGACCGGCGACGTCGTGGAGGTGGACGACGGGATGTTCGGACCCGGCTTCCAACTCGGCACCCCCACTCCGGGATCGGACTGGCTGCAGGTGCACTGGCTGACGGAACCGTGGTGGACCGCCGGGCAGGCCGGAGATCGAGCGACGAGTGACGATCCCCCGGACGACGCCACGGTGGATTCCGCCGTGGGCGAGCTGATGGACGCACTCGGCGTCCCCGAGCGCGATCGGCACGTCGACCGCGCCCTCGGGGGTGACGCCGACGTCGCCGACGTGACGGTCGAGTTCCGTCCGGGCGGCTTGCCCAGCGACGTCCGTTGGTCGTTGACGGTGTCAGGGGCCGGCGAGATCGTGCTCGGGTCGGGCCCGCTCCGTCCGCCGACGTCGGTCGGCGATGTGAGGACGGTCGGGCTCACCGACGCGCTGATCCGCCTGAGTCGGGTCGCCCCGATCGCTCCGTCGGCCGTCGATCGACCGCTGCCGACCATCACCGACATCACTCCGGGCCTGATCTCGATCTGGGACGTCGCGAACCGTCAGTGGTTGGTTCCCGCCGCGATCGTGTCCGGAACGGGCGGATTCACGACGAGCGTCCCCGTGATCGCCGACGAGCACCTGCGCGTGGTCGACGCCGACCGGGTCCCCGTCCCCGTGCGTACCGGACCGCCGCTCACGATCCCCGACGCGCCGCTGCCCGTCGAGACACCACCGACGACAGCGGTCGTGTCCACCGACCCCACGGTCCCGCCGCGGACGAACCCGGTCGCCGCCACGACCACGACCACCACGACCACAACGACCACGACCACGACGACCACGGCCGCTTCTCCGTCAGCGCCCGACGACGTGACGGCCCGATCGGTCGACGAACCGCTCCTGCTCGCGGGCCCCACCGGGCTCTTCGTGTCGCGTCCGGGGAGAGGGTTCGATGCGACACCTGTCGTCGCGGCGGACGTGTTCGACGCTCGGTGGATCGGCGACACGATCACCTTCCAGCTCACCGACGCCGAGCTCATTCGCTCGAGCGGTCGGCGCCCCGACGTCTCGTTCGTCGGCGTCGTCGACGGTGTCGAGTCGGGCTCACCGACGACGGTCCGGGAGTATCGCCACCGAGACGGTTGGAGCGTGTCCCTGCTCGACGTCGGGGTGGTCGCCGGCCGGACCGTCATGCTCGTCTGGACGAGGTTCGCCATGCCGGCGGGAGTCGACGATGCCGACGACCGGCTGCTGCTCGTCGATCTCGCGACCTTCCAAGAAACCGACCTCGGCCGCCGGGGTGACTGGGAGCACTCGATCCGGGCCGGCCGGCTCACGGAGCGCGAGATGGTGCTCGTGCACGCCGACACCGGGACGAACTGGATCGAGGTCGTCTCCCACGACGGTCGGCCTCTCCGCCATGCCCCCGACGGCGGTCGATCGGACTCGGAGTTCGGCGAGCACGACCTCGAGCTGCTCGACGACACCAGCTTCTCGCTCGCGATCGACGGTCGGACCCTCTCGGTGCTGATGCCCCGGTTCGACGGCGAGGCGTTCGATCCCGTGCTCTCGGTCCAGACGCTCGACCTCGACACGGGTGCGTCCACCACGACCGAGACTCGACTCGGCCCGGTCGGCTTCTCGATCGACGCCGGCTTCTGCGAATCGGCGACCGTCATCGGCGTCGACGTCGTCTGCGATCGATCGGATGGAACGCCGATCGTCGTCGATCTCGACACGGGCGTCGTCGAACTGCTCGACCTGGGGGACGCTCTCGTCAGCGATCGCCAGCACGGCTCACGCGTGCGGCCTCAGCGTTCGGACCGCTGATCGCGCGATCGGTCAGCGGCGTTCAGGGAGGGGGGCGGAGTAGTCGGCGCCCGAGTCGAGGCCGAAGGCCGTGTGCAGCGCACGCGCGGCGCGCTCCATGTCGCCTGCCGGGATGATGACCGACACTCGGATGGTCGAGGTGGAGATCATCTGGATGTTGACGCCGTCGTCGGCGAGGACGCGGAACATCTTGGCGGCGATGCCGGGGGACGACTTCATGCCGGCGCCGACGAGGGAGAGCTTGCCGATGTCGTCGTCGTGGGTGACGTCCTTCGCTGCGATGTCGGACGCCACCTGCTGGACGATGGTCTCGGACTGGGCCATGTCCGCCATCGGCATCGTGAAACTGATGTCGGTCGTGCCGTCGATCGAGGTGTTCTGCACGATCATGTCGACGTTGACGTTGGCCTCGGCGAGCGGCTCGAACAGCGCCGCCGAGATGCCCGGCTTGTCGGGTACGCCGACGATGGTGACCTTGGCCTCGCTCATGTCGGTCACGACGCCGGAGATGATCGGATCTTCCACGGATGGCTCCTCGTTGCTGACCAGCGTGCCCTGCTCCCAGGTGAAGGCGGAGCGCACGTGGAGGGGGACGTCATGGTTGCGGGCGAACTCGACCGACCGCATGGCGAGCACCTTCGACCCGGCGCCGGCCATCTCGAGCATCTCGTCGAAGTGGATGCGGTTCAGCTTGCGGGCCTGCGGGACGATGCGCGGGTCGGCGGTGAACACACCGGTGACGTCGGTGTAGATCTCGCACGACTCGGCGCCCATCGCACCGGCGAGTGCCGACGCCGTGAGGTCGGAGGCGCCACGACCCATCGTGGTGATCTCCTTGTCGGTGCTGACGCCCTGGAACCCGGCGATCACGCACACCTTGCCCTCGGCGAGCGACGCACGAACACGGTCGCCCTTGACCTCGACGATCTTCGCTTTGCGGTGCGACGTGTCGGTGATGATGCCGACCTGGCTGCCGGTGTAGCTGATGGCATCGACACCACGGTCGTGCAGCGCCATCGTCATCAGCGCCGCGGTCTGACGTTCGCCCGTCGTGAGCAGCATGTCCATCTCGCGACCCGACTGCGTGCGCGACACCGAGTCGGCGAGTGAGATCAGGTTGTCGGTCGCCTTGCCCATCGCCGACACCACGACGATCAGATCGTGACCGCGCCGCTTGGTGAACACGATGTTGTCGGCGACCGCGTGGATGCGATCGGGGTCGGCGACCGATGTCCCGCCGTACTTCTGGACGATCAGCGCCACGGACCGGATCCTACGGACGATGTCGTTTGGTGCCTGACACCCAACGACATCGTCCGTCGATTGAGCCGTTCAGCGCGTCGTCGTCTCGTACTGGTCGTGGCGGCGGAGCCACTCCATCGTCCACGGAAGCTCGTCCTCGTCGCGGCCCTTCGGAACGAGATCGAGGAGCTGATACGCCCCGTTGAACACCTCGAGTCCGCGGGCGTACATCGAGTACGTGTGGAACACGTCGTCGCCGCGACGGGCGAACACACTGAGCCCGGGCGACTCGGCGATCGGCTCGTCGAGCGCGCGGTAGTTGTAGGTGTCGGAGCCCGCCACGGCGAAGTCGTGGTTGAAGGTCCCACCGCCGCTCGACACCCAGTCGAACGACCAGCCCATCCGGGCGCGGTAGGCGAGCAGCCGATCGAGCGGTGCGGTCGACGATGCGACGAACGCGACGTCGCGCGCGGCGAGATGAACATCGATGCCGTCGAAGTTGTCGGCCCAGAACGAACAGCTGGGACAGCCCTCGTCCCAGTCGTCGCCGAACATGAAGTGGTACACGACGAGCTGGCTGTGGCGGCCGAACAGATCGATCAG
This sequence comes from Actinomycetota bacterium, assembly GCA_039198505.1. Classification (GTDB taxonomy): domain Bacteria; phylum Actinomycetota; class Acidimicrobiia; order Acidimicrobiales; family Ilumatobacteraceae; genus Ilumatobacter_A. The sequence continues at coordinate 4,456 of JBCCTP010000334.1, forward strand.
CGGCCGCTGACCCTCCTCGGTGTCGAACCGGTACTCGGTCGACACCTCCACCCACGGCAGATCACGGCGGGCGGCCGCGAGTCGGTCGTGCTCGCGCATCAACCGCTTCTCGGCGTCGAGCAGCTCGACGCGACGGCTCGTCCAGGTGTCTCGGTCGACGATGTCGGTCATGGCCATCTCCTCGCAGAACGGGTGGAACGATGGTTGCTCCAATGTGTAAGCTACTGCTTACATGAATGAATCGTCAGCGACAACCCTCGATCGAGACGTCGACATCGATCGCGTGGTCGATGCGCTGTCCGTCTCGACCCGTCGCGGACTCCTCCGGCTCGTCCGCACCGACGAGCGAACCGCCGGCGATCTCGCTGCGCACTTCCCCGAGATCAGCCGCCCCGCGGTGTCCCAACACCTCCGCGTGCTCAGCGACGCCGGCCTCGTCTCGGTCCGCCCCGAGGGTCGTCGCCGGCTCTACTCGGCCCGGGTCGAGGCACTCGCACCCGTGTCGACGTTCATCGAAGAGATGTGGCGCGACCGTCTCGTCGATCTGAAGCGGGCCGCCGAGGCCCGCGAGCGAGGTGTCCACTCATGACGGGTGCGGACGCGCCGACGACCACTCTCGAGCACGTCGTCGACATCGACGCGTCGCCGCAGACGGTCTTCGAGATGTGGACCACCGCCGACGGGCTCGCTGCGTGGTGGGGTCGTGCGGCGGCGGTCGACGCCCGCCCTGGTGGCGAGATCCGCGTCGTCGTCGACGACACCCACGTGATGAGCGGCCGATTCGTGACCGTCGATCCTCCCGGCGAGGTCGTGTTCACGTTCGGGTGGGAAGGTGGCGAGCTCGCTCCGGGCGACTCGACCGTCTCGGTCACGATCGCTGCGACCGAGACCGGTTCACGCATGGTCCTCCGCCACGACGGACTCCCCCTCGATCTCGTCGGCTC
>JBCCTP010000335.1:0-5390 GCA_039198505.1 Actinomycetota bacterium
CCCGTTCGTCGCGACGACGAACTCGGCGGCGCCGCGCCCGGTCTCGCGAACGTCGACGGTCACGTCGGGCGCCACTCCATCGGGGAGCTCGTCGGTGTGGTATCCGATGCGGGTCAACGCCCTCACGCAGAGTCGGGTCGGGAGTCCGTCACCGGTGACCGCGGCGAAACCCGCGATCTCGGGGCGCCGGCTGAACGTGCCCCGTTCGGCGTCGAACTCGAGGTCGGCGGTCCCGAACACGGTCCCGATCGCACCCGTGAGCGCCAGGTCCTCGGGCGCACCGATGGACAGGTGGGCGTCGACGTCGAGCAGCCAGACCGTGTCGGCGGTCGCCAGCGCGAGGTCGAGGTCGTGGGTCGAACACACCACGCCGAGTCCACGTTCGTGTGCCAGGCGTTGGAGCAGGGCGCCGAGTTCGATCCGGCTGGTGACGTCGAGGAACGCGGTCGGTTCGTCGAGGATCAGGACGGCTGGCTCCTGGGCGACGGCCCGGGCGATCATCAGACGTTGACGTTCGCCGTCGCTGAGTTCGCCGATGTCGCGGTCGGCGAGGTGCGAGGCGCCGACGGCGACGATCGCGTCGGCGACGATGTCGTGGTCTCGCTGGTGGAGGACGCCGTTCCATCCGGTGTGGGGTTGGCGGCCGAGGGCGACGAGGTCGTAGCCGGCGAGCTGGCCGACGGCGATTCGCTCGGTGAGCACGGTCGCGAGGCGCCGGGCGCGTTCCATGCGCCCCAGGCGGTCGAGCGGGTCGCCTACCAGCGCCACGCTGCCTGACATCGCGGGTTGCACGCCGGACACCGTCCGCAGCAGCGTGGACTTCCCGGCGCCGTTCGGGCCGAGCAGCGTGACGAGCTCACCGGCGCTGACCGTCAGGTCGACGGCAGGCACGACCACGCGCGGGGGTCGTCGGCGGGCGCGGTAGCCGGACGTGAGCTGTGATGTCGACATCACCGGCCCCGCCGTCGGCCGAGTCGTGATCGGGGTCGTGGCGCCCATGTCAGAACCCTGCCGTCGCGCGGGTGTTGCGTACCACGACCCAGATCACGACGGGGGCACCGATCAGTGCGGTGACGGCGTTCAACGGCAGCACGCCCGCCCGTCCTGGCAGCTGCGCGCCGATCTCCGCGACGAGTGCCATTGCGGCGCCGCCGAGCGCGGATGCGGGCAGGAGGTAGCGGTGATCGACGGTCCCGAGCGTGGCGCGTGCGAGGTGGGGGACAGCGACGCCGATGAATGCGATCGGGCCGGCGAACGCCGTGACGACGCAGGCGAGCAGGGCTGAGAGGATGACGGTGATGCGCCGGATGCGGCGGACGTCGACGCCGAGGCTCTCTGCGTACCGTTCGCCGAGGAGCATCGCGTTGAGGTGCTTGGCGGTGAACCAGACGGCGCCACCGGCGGCGACGACGACGGGGGCGAGGATCCACAGCTCGTCCCACGACACGCCGCGGAAGCTGCCGAAGCTCCACACGAGGTAGGCCTGGATGCGCTCTGGTTCTGCCCCGGCGATCAGCACGGTGGTCATGGCCAGGACGACCTGACCGAACATCAACCCGACGATCAGCACGGTGGCGATCGATTCGACTCGGCGCGACACGAGGAGCACCAGCGACAGCACGATCGCCGAGCCGGCTGCCGCGGCGACGGCGATGCCGAGGTCGCCGAATGCGCCGAGCCCGGCGAGGAACCCGGTCGTGCCGCTCGCACCTGCGGTGAGCACGACCAGAGCGACGCCGAAGCTCGCTCCGGACGAGATGCCGAGGACGTACGGACCGGCGAGCGGGTTGCGGAACAGCGTCTGCATCTGCACGCCGGCCACCGCCAGCCCGGCTCCGCAGAGGCTGGCGGTGATCGATCGTGGCAGGCGGATGTCGCGGACGATCGCCTCCCAACCGGTCTGCTCAGAGGTTCCGCCGAACAGGATCGACACCACGTCACTCGGTGGGATCCAGACCGATCCGACGGCGATCGCCAACACGAACGCCACGAGTGCGATACCACCGAAGGCGGCCATGCCGAGGGCAGCTCGGCGGCGGTCGGGTGCCCGCACCGGAGGGGGAGAGTCGGTGACCGACTCGGCCGGTGCGGGCGCCACGACGCTCACGTCACGCCCTGCGTCGGCGACGACTGACGAGCGAGGTCATCAGGCCGGCACCTGCTGGTACCACTCGAAGTTGTGGTCCTCGGCCAGCTCGGGGTGGAAGATCTTGAGCAGGTCGGCGAGGACGAGGTCCGGGCGTGTGACGCCGCGCTCGAAGTAGTCGACGCCGCCGTTCTCGTTCTGGATCTTGTTGTAGACCCACACCTCGCCGCTCTGCTGCGCAGCGAACTCGCCGTAGCGCGGCTCCTCTTCGAGCATGCCGCCGAGTGAGGTCCAGCTCGTGGAGCCGTTGATCCAGATCTCGGCATCGCCGGCGCGTTCCAGCTGGGTCTCGAGGTCGAGTTCGAGGCTGCCGGTGTCGGTGTTGTCCGACCAGACGTAGGCGCCGCCGGCGTCGGCGATCAGCTTTGCGACGTACGAGTCGCCACCGGCGGCGAAGAAGGTGCCGCCGAAGTCGGCGCCGGTCATGACCGAGGGGCGCTCACCTTCGGGGACGTCGGCAGCGAGCGCCACGACGGCGTCGTAGTCGGCCTCGACCGCCTCGAACTGCTCGGTCGCCGCGGCCTCCTCGTTGAACAGGACCGACATGTACTTGATCCACTCGGCGCGACCGAGCGGCGTCGGCTCGAGCCACTCGGCGTTCGCGACGACGGCCAGGCCGGCATCGCGAAGGACCTGGTGAGCCTCGTCCTCGGTGCCACCGGTCATCAAGACGTCGGCGCCAGCCGTGAGCGCCACCTCGGTGTCGAGTGCGCCCTCTGACGCGTACTCGATCAGGTCACCCGAGCGGTCGAGCACGGCCTGGCTGCTGACGAACCCGAGACTCGACACCCCGACGAGACCGTCGAGCCGGTCGAGCTGCTAGATGAACGGCAGGTGTGTCGTCGACGACGACAGCAGCCCGTCGATCGGTACCTCGATGGTGGCCGCGATCGGCGCGGGGGCGTCGACGTCGGCGGGGGCCTCGGTGCCGCACTGCACGAGCACGTACGACTCGGCGTCTCCTGCCGGGAACGGCTCGTTGATCGTGAGGATCTTGTAGGTCTCGTGGTACGTCACCGAGTAGTTCGAGGCGTACTCGAGTTCGACCTTCTCGGGGAAGTAGTCGACGCCATCTGCGACCGAGTCGACGCACCCGTCCGTGAGGTTCGCCGTTGGAGCCTCGGCCGGTTCCTCGGCCGGCTCGTCGGCGGGTTCATCGGCTGGTTCCTCTGCGGGCTCGTCGGCCGGTTCGTCGGCGGGTTCGTCGGCTGGTTCGTCCGCTGGGGCCTCGGTCGTCGCGGCTGCGTCATCGTCGTCGCTGCCGCAGGCGCCGGCGACGAGACCGGCGGTGATGATCAGCGCGATCGCTGATCGGCGCGTCGATCGACGCGCGATATGAGGGGTCACCGTCATGGCGCCACCTACCCTTTCTCCATCCTTCGTGGATCCGTGAATATGTACGCCGCAGCCGGTCTCCTGACTCCCGGATCGACGTCGCCGTCCCGGCCTTCCCGACCTCTCGGTCAGTGGCACACGAGGGGATGGCGACTCCCCGGTCACAGTTGCGAGGACAGTCCCGGACTCGCACCGGGTTCCCGTTCACTGCGGCAAGCGGATTCAACCACGTCCGCTCGATGGCCCACAACTCCGCTGCAACACGTCAGGTCGCCGTGCGCGACGGCGTCGTGGAGTTCTCCTGCCAACGAGCAAGAGCCCAGAGCAGATCGGACAGCCGGTTCAGATACGGGACCACCAGGGATTCCTCGACAGCGACGGACAACGACTCGCGTTCGGCGCGACGCACGACCGTGCGGGCGACGTCGAGCGCCGCAGACACGACCGAGCCTCCGGGGACGACGAACTCCGTGGGCATCTCGAACCGCTCGCTCGTCTCGTCGATCGCCGCTTCGAGCCGGTCGACCATCGTCTGGACCATCAGCGTCTGACCGGCGACGAGCTTGTCGCTGTTGCTGACGCCGGTCGCCAGCTCCGCCATCGCGACGTAGAGATCACGCCCAATGACGATCAAGAGTTCGTCGAGTCCGGCATCGCTCGTCGCAGCGCGTGCGACGCCGATCGCAGCTTGTGCCTCGTCGACCGCTCCGTAGGCAGTCGGTCGCGGTGAGTCCTTCGCGACGCGGCCGCCGAAGAAGAGGCCGGTGGATCCGTCGTCGCCGCGCTTGGTGTAGATCTTCATGTCGATCGTGTCCTTGGGTCAGCCATGGGCGAAGCCGGTTCCGGTCCTGTCCTTCGGGTCGGGGTCGAGGCCGAGAAAACGCCTGCGGAGGAGATCCCAGCAGGCGAGCCGGGTCCAGTCGGGCTCGAGGAGGATGTCTTGGCGGTTCGACAGAAACGGGTTCGGGAGCAGAACCGAACCGATTTGGGTGCCTTCGCCGTTGAGCATTCGCAACCCCCACGAGACCGGGGATCCGTCCTGAAGGAGTGACCGGTACAAGAAGGCCTGCGAGCAGGTTCTGATGCGTCCGAGTTCGGGGCCGGACGCAGTGTGTTCACCGATGCACAGATGGAAGTGCCACCGCCCGAAGTCGACAGTGACGTAGCCGTCGAGCATCGAGATGCGCTCAGGAGCGTTGGGCGCAGCGACCTCCCATGCGCCGCCCTGGACGAGGGTGCCGAAGAAGATGTCGTCCCACCAATTCTCGAAGAGTTCAGTCAGCACGGCGAGGAGCGTGTTCTCGTCGCACGGCAAGTCGAACACCTCCAGGATCGAGCCGTACTCATCGACAACCCGGGGCAGGCCGCGATCGTCGGTCGGGTCGGTGGCGTTGGCAGTCATGGTGTTCCTGTCGGGTTCTGGCGGCGTGCAGTGGATCGGACCAAGGTGCGAGCCGGTCGGCGCCTCAACCTCGTGGGGGAGGTCCGGGCCATACAGATCGCTCGCCCGAACGGTGGTGCGCGATCCATCTGGCGACGCTCCGTCAGGAGGCGGAATCGCGGCCACCGCCACCGCCAAGCGGATCCGAGGCAACAAGTGAACCTGGCGACACCATCGCAAACTACCGGGGCCTCGCGCAGCCAGTCCAAGCTCGCCGGCCAGACAGATCGGACGCATAACGCGCAGTCATCCACGCTGGCGGGGCCCCGTCCGGGTACGGCACGTCACGAGCGCTTGCACCTGCCCGAAAATCGCGGTGTGGAATGCGTTGCCGATCGGCGGGGCCGCAGTCGAGCCCCCCCGATAAACATGGTCACTAAGCCAGTTCGATGAGTCCCCCCAGCGGCGGCGCGAACCCCCACGCGTCGATGTAGAATGACCCCAGATACACAAACAAGCCCACCTGCA
>JBCCTP010000336.1:0-5389 GCA_039198505.1 Actinomycetota bacterium
CGACCCGGCGCCGGCCAGCGCCGCCGCCCGCGCCCCCGCCGCCGCCCCCCCCCCCCCCCCCCCCTTCTGACGGTGAGGTGGGTGGTTTGCCCCCCCCCCCGACCCGCCACCACATCCTCCCCCTCGTCGATGCCGGGTCGTGTCCACCACGGCCCGGCATCGGCGCGTACGCGATCATGGACGCATGGCCGAGTTCGATCTCGTCGTCCGCAACGGTGTGCTGATCGACGGCGCGGGGGCGCGGCGACGTCACTCCGACGTCGCCGTCCGCGACGGTCTGGTCGTCGAGGTCGGTGACGTCGACGACCCAGCCGGTCGAGTCGACGGACGAGGCGTTCGCGAGATCGACGCCGAGGGCACGATCGTGATGCCCGGCATCGTCGACATCCACTCGCACTACGACGGACAGGCCACCTGGGAGAGCCGCATGCAGCCCTCGTCCTGGCACGGCGTCACCACGGTGGTCATGGGCAACTGTGGCGTCGGGTTCGCTCCGGTGCGCGACCACGATCACGACGCGCTCATCGAACTCATGGAGGGCGTCGAGGACATCCCGGGGGCCGCCCTGCACGAGGGGCTCACGTGGGAGTGGAACGATTTCGGCGAGTTCCTCGACGCGGTCGACGTCCGACCCCACGACGTCGACATCGCCGCCCAGGTGCCGCACGGCGCACTCCGCCTCCACGTGATGGGTGAGCGCGCACGCGCCGACGAGGACGCGACTCCCGACGAGATCGCGGCGATGGCCGACCTCGCCCGAGCGGGCATCGAGGCCGGCGGACTCGGGTTCACCACGAGCCGCACGCGCAACCACAAGACGTCGCGCGGCGAGTACACGCCGACTCTCACCGCCGCCCCTGACGAGCTGATCGGGATCGCCGAGGCGGTCGGCTCGACCGGCACCGGCGTGCTGCAGGTGGTGTCCGACTTCCTCGATCTCGACGACGAGTTCGGCACGCTCCGCACGATGGTCGAGCGGTCGGGCCGCCCGATGTCGATCTCGGTCGCCCGCAACCCCATGGTTCCCGATGCGTACCGGGGGATCCTCGACCACCTCGCTGCGGCGAACGCCGACGGACTGGCCATGACCGGCCAGGTCGCCACTCGCGCGGTCGGTCTGATCCTCGGACTCGAGTGCACGCTCAACCCCTTCATGACCACCACCGTGTGGTCGGGCCTGGTCGACGCCTCGCACGACGAGCGGGTCGCTCGACTCAGCGATCCCGAGGTGCGGCAGCACCTGCTCGACGAGCTGCGGGCCGGTGGCGAGCGCGAGCGCGACAAGCTCGGAGGCCGCCTCATCCGCCGTTTCGATCTGCTGTTCGAGATGGGCGACCAGCCCGACTACGAACCGTCGCTCGACTCGTCGATCGCCGCCCGGGCGGCGAGGTCGGGCACCACCCCCGAGGAACTCGCCCTCGACCTGATGCTCGCCGATCACGGGCGAGGGCTGCTGTACCTGCCGTTCCTCAACTACGTCGACGGACGACTCGATGCGGTCGGCGAGATGCTGGCGCACCCGAACACGGTGCCGGGTCTGGCCGACGGCGGCGCGCACGTCGGCACGATCTGCGACGGCAGCTTCCCCACGACACTTCTGCAGTGGTGGGGCCGCGATCGCCCCGAGGGCCGGATCGACCTCGAGTTCCTCGTCGAGCGGCACTGCCGGGCCACCGCCCGCACGGTCGGCCTCCTCGACCGGGGCGTGATCGCGCCCGGGTATCGAGCCGACCTCAACGTGCTCGACCACGACGCACTCTCACTCCGCCGACCCGAGATCGTGCGCGACCTCCCGGCCGGGGGCAAGCGCTTCCTCCAACGGGCCGACGGATGGCGCCACACCATCGTCGCCGGCCACGAGACCTACCGTGACGGCGAGGCCACCGACGCCCTCCCCGGCCGCCTGATCCGCGGCGCCACCCCCGCCCCCACCTGACGTTCGTGACGTGCCTGGCACGTCATGCGACACCCATCTGCGACAGCTTGTCGACAGCTTGTCGGGGCGGTGTCGGAATACGGGCGATTCGTGCGAGGTTGTACCGATGTTCCCGGTTCTGCGCCGGGTTCGGAACCACACGAACGGAGGCCGCATGACCACACGACGATCGCTCACGACGCCGCGGCGTCTCGCTGCGTTCGTCGCCGTGGCCGTCATCGGGGCGGGCGGACTCGCAGCGTGTTCGGACGACGACGGTGAGTCGGGGTCGGAGGAGATCACCGGACCGACGATTCCCGACGAGGTGACGCAGATCCTCGACGCGTCGGCCACCGCCATGGCCGAGGTCGAGAGCGTGTCGTTCGACCTCGTTCGCAGCGGTGCACCGGTCTATCTCGACCAGGTCGAGTCGATCTCGGTCGACTCGGTGGTCGGACAGGTGGTGGTCGACGAGGCGGCTGCAGCCGTGCTCGGCGTGCAGGTCGACGGCGCACTCAACACGGAGCTGGGAGCGATCGCCGTCGGTGACGAGGTGCTCCTCACCAACCCGATCACCGGCCTGTACGAGCCGCTCCCCACGGGGATCGACATCGATCCCTCGCTGTTCTTCGACCCCGACGACGGATGGAGCCCACTCCTCGCCGGCCTCACCGACGCGACATCGCTCGGGATCGAGGAGCGACGAGAAGCAGACCGCTACCACGTGAGCGGAGTGGCGACCGCCGAGCAGATCGAGATCATCACGGCCGGTCTGGTGCGGAACCAGGACCTGCCGATCGACTTCTGGATCCACCCCGTCACCGGACTCGTCACCGACGCCGAGTTCACCGCCACGTTCGACGGCGAGGACGTGTCGTGGACGCTCGAACTCGACGAGTACGGCCGGGACTTCGAGATCGCCGTCCCCGACGAGTTGCGAGGTGACGCCTGATGGCGAACGTCGTCGACCGGCCCGACTCGGGTCGCGCCGACGCGACGGGCACGTCCGGCACGTCCGGTGTCGACGATTCGTTCGTCCGACCCGGTGGACCCTCTCCTCGGGCGATCCTGTGGGCGGTCGGGTTCAGCGTGTTCGTCGCCGCCGACGACCTCACGGTCGTGTCGACGATGCTGCGGCCGATCATCTCCGACCTCGGGCTCGTCCTGCCCGACGGTCTCGACGACGCGGCGTGGATCGTCAACGCCTACCTCATCGCCTTCATCGCGATCATGCCGATCGCCGGGCGCATCAGCGACGTGATCGGTCGGCGACGCACGTTCCTCGCTGCGTACGCGATCTTCCTCGTCGGCACGATCTGGATCCCGCTGTCCGACTCGCTCGGCACGCTCCTGGCCGGACGGGTGATGACCGCCATCGGCGGCGGCGCCATGGTTCCCGTCGCGCTCGCCGTCGTCGGTGACGTGTACCCGGTGCGCACGCGGGCCCGGGCTCTCGGCACGCTCGGCGCGATCGAGACGCTCGGTTGGGTGTGGGGTCCGCTCTACGGGGCGATGCTCGTCCGCTTCCTCGATTGGCGGTGGCAGTTCTGGCTCAACATCCCGCTCGCCCTCGTGGGCATGGCCGCGGTGTGGTGGGCGCTCGCCGACCACGACCGACCCGATCGCACGATCCGGATCGACTGGCTCGGTGCCGGCTTGCTCACCACCGCGCTCATCAGTCTCAACCTGGCGCTCCTCGGCGGCGCCGAGGTCCAGAGCGTCCAGGGCCTCGACGAACTCACCGGCAACGGCGCCACCGACTTCCGCTGGCTCTACGGCCTCGCCCTCGTCTCGGGCGCCGCATTCGTCTGGCAGCAGCGCCGTCGACGGCTCGCCGGACGGGACGCACTGGTCGACGGAGGGCTGTTCCGCGGCCGCAACGTGCGGGTCGCACTGATCGTCAACTTCCTCGTCGGCGCCGCCCTGGTCATCGCCATGGTCGACGTGCCGCTCTTCGTCAACGCGGTCGAGATCGACCTCGAACGGTCGGCCGTCGTGGCCGGCTGGATCCTCTCGGCACTCACGGCGGCCATGGCCGTGGCGTCGTATGTCGGAGGTCGCATCACCGAGCGAACGTGGTACGGGCCGCCGATCTTCGCCGGTCTCGTCGCGGCCACCAGCGCCTATCTGCTCATGGGCGTCACGTGGAACGGCGACTCGCCGTACCCCCTCTTGGCCGCACAACTCGCACTGTTGGGGGTGGGTGTCGGCCTCACGATCGCCCCCACCACGTCGGCCGTCGTCGACCACGCAGAGCCCGACGCCCGCGGCGCTGCGGCCGGGGTCGTGATGGTCGTCCGCATGATCGGCCTCTCGGTCGGTCTCGCCGCCCTCACCGCATGGGGACTCGCCCGCTTCAACGCCCTTCGCGGCGACATCGAGCTGCCGCCCCTCACCGATCCGGGATTCGCCGAGGCCGTCCAGGCGGCCACCCGCGATCTCACCGCCCAATCGATCGCCGACACCTTCCTCGCCAGCGCGGCGGCTCTCGGTGTCGGCCTCGTCCTCTGCCTCGTCCTCCTCCGTCGCCGAGCGGCGGACATCGACCCGAAGGAGCCGATGATGACCGACACCGAGAAGCTCGACCCGGAGCCCACCGACACGTCGAGCCGACCCGACACCGCCGCCACCGGCACTGCCGGCGACGACATCGACCCGGGTGCAACGCCCGACGGCGATCCCGCGACGCGCGACGGCGATCCCGCGACGCGAGACGGCGATGCGGCGCACGAACCGACCCGCGAGCTCGTCCTGTTCAGCGGCGGACCCGCCGATCCCGACGCGACCGAGCCGGTGCGCGCAGGCATCGGGACCGGCACCAAGGTCGCGCTCGCCGGACTCGGTCTGCTCGCGCTGGTCTCGATCGCACTGAGCCTGTTCATGTTGAACGAGGTGCGCTCCACCCGCGACGAACTCGACGAGACGCGAGCCGAACTCGCGACCACCCAGGAGGACCTCAACCGTGTCGAAGCCGGCGCCGCACTCTTCGCCTCGCAGGTCACCGGTTTCACCGACGAGATCGGCGAACTCGGTCCGTCGATCGACGAGGGACTCGATCAGGCGGTCACCGGATTGGAGGACTTCGGCTCATCGACGATCGAGTTCGTCGTCCCGATCGACGAGACGATCTCGATCTCCCAGGAGTTCAGCATCGACCGCACGGTCACGGTGCCGATCGACACGACGATCCCGATCAACACCGACTTCGACACCACCATCACCGTCGATGGCCCGTTCGGGATCGAGATCCCGCTCGACATCAACGTGCCGGTCGACGTCGACGTGCCCGTCCAGCTCGATGCCGACATCCCGATCAACGAGTCGATTCCCATCGCGGTCGACGTCCCGGTGCAGCTCGAGGTGCCGATCTCGCTGTCCGTCGAGGGAACCGAACTGCAGGCGCTGACCGACTCGCTCATCGAGGGCCTCCGCGCCTTCCAGGACGGCCTCAGCCGCCGGTGAGGCCGCCGAGGC
>JBCCTP010000337.1:0-5383 GCA_039198505.1 Actinomycetota bacterium
ACGACGAAGATCGTGCGCAGGAGGATGTGCACGTCGAGCACCAGCGACCAGTTGACGAGGTACTGGATGTCGTACCCGAGCTTGTACTCGGCGTCGGTGTCGTACCGCCCCTCGATCTGGGCGAGCCCGGTGATCCCGGGTGGGAGCTCACTGCGCCGGACGTAGCCGGGCACGCGCGTCTGGATGTCGGCCACGAGCTCGGGCCGCTCCGGTCGGGGTCCGACGAGCGACATCTCGCCGCGCAGCACGTTCCACAGCTGTGGGAGCTCGTCGGCTCGGGTCGCCCGCATCCACTTCAGGCCACGGACGACGCGAGGGTCGTCCATCGTGGCGAGGCGGGGTCGACCGTCTTCTTCGGCGTTGACGACCATCGTGCGGAACTTGAGGCAGCGGAACGTGTGACCGTCGCGACCGACCCGCTCCTGGCGGAAGAACGACGGACCCCCGTCGACGAGGCGGACGTAGAGGGCGAGTAACCCGACCACGGGCAGCCACACCGGTGCGAACGCGATCGTGAGGACGAGGTCGAAGATCCGCTTGAGGCGGACCTTGTGCGTGGGGATCGCGTGGGCGAGCAGTGGCACGAACGGCAACCCGCCGATCTCTCGGACGGTGCGGAGTCCGAGGAGCGTCTCGCGGGCGCTGACCCGCTGGAGGAAGCTGACGCCCACGTCTTCGAGGGACGTCAACGGTTCGGGGTACACCGAACCGAACGCCGCGACATCGAGGAGGAGCACGTCGGTCGCTCCGTGGGCGACGACGGTGTCGATGAGCCGGTCGGCGTTGTCGACGCGGGCGACGACCTGGGCGTGCTTGTCGGTCTGTGCGAGATGCCGCGACGCGAGCTCGATCGACTCACTCGCCCCCGCGAGGACGACGCGCGGCGGCCCCTGGCGGCGAACGGCGAGCCGGCGCGAGAGATGGCGGTTGGCGACGAGGAGGAACGCAGCGAGTGCGAGGAAGATCGCCAGGTTGAGCCGTGGCATGAGATACCGCTCGAGCGCCACGAATGCGAGGGCCTGCACGCCCACGCCGATCGCCGTGGCCAGGAACGCCTTCGGGAACCAGGAGCGTCGTCCGAGACGCGGCTCGCGCTCGTACAGGCCGGCGAAGTAGTTGACGGTGAGGTGGATCGCCGTTGCGATCGTGAAGCCGACGAAGTAGTGCGACAGCGGATACGTGTCCCAGTCGAACCCGAAGCCGAACCGCACGAAGCTGATGGCAACCATCAGGCCGAAGAGCGCGAGGGCGTCGAGGAGCCCGAGCATCCGGAAGCCGCGGTTCCACAGGTAGTGCAGCGGGCCGTGGAACGTGCTGACGACGCGCTCGAGCGCCGGGTGGAACTCGGCCGATCGCTCGGGGATCGTGATCTCGGTCGGTTCGGGGAATTCAGCGGGCTCCGCGTCGCGGGCGGTCGGGCGCGCTGCCTCGACGTCAGCCCGAGACATCGCAGCCATGGTCGGAGAGGTTATCCCCACGCCGGATTCCGCTGTCGGCCCGGGCGAAAGCGGACAGTGTCCGGATCTGGCCCGGGCAGAAGCGGACAGTCACGGGTGACGGAGGGGCGGGCCGACGCCGGTGCCCTCGATCGACCACGACGGACGCATCGTGACCAGTCCCTCGGTCTCGGGCGTGTTGCCGGCGACCACGTCGAAGCTCTGGGCGTTCTGGATGTGGTCGTAGATGTGCTTGCGGCCGTAACCCGTCACCTCGGTGTGCACGACGTACGGACCAGGCACGAGGGGCAGGTTCGGGAACCGCACGTCGACCGAACCGGATCCCTCGACGTACTCGGCGACCTGGTCGACGTCACGGGTCGACGGCGCGGTGACCTCCACCCCGACGAGGCTCGACAGCCGGACCGCGAACACCGGGTTCGGCACCCGCTCGGTGGTCGTGAAGTGCATCCGGACCACGAGGTCGTCGCCCGACCGAACGGCCGACGCCGGCTGACCGTCGACCAGCAGCTCGACGCGCTCGACCGAGATCTCGCCACTCCCGCGTCGGATCCCGCCGCTGCCGTCCCCGGCGGCCTCGCCGCCGAGCATCCTCTCGTTGTACTCGTCGATCACGTCGGCTGGTCGCCCATCGGCCATGACCTTCCCGTGATCGAGCCAGATCGCCCGATCGCAGAAGTGGCGGACCGAACCGGAGTCGTGCGTGACGAGCACGAGCGTCCGACCTTGGTCGCGGTACTCGACGAACTTCTCCATGCACTTCTGCTGGAACGTGATGTCGCCGACGGCGAGCACCTCGTCGATGAGCAGGAGTTCGGGGTCGACGTTGATCGCCACGGCGAAGCCGAGGCGGACGTACATCCCCGACGAGTACGTCTTGACCGGCGTGTCGATGAACTCGTGCAGGCCCGAGAAGTCGACGATGTCGTCGAACCGCTGCTCGATCTCGCGTCGGGCCATCCCGAGGATCGAGGCGTTGAGGAACACGTTGTCGCGCCCGGTGAGCTCGGGATGGAAGCCGGCGCCGAGCTCGAGCAGCGCCGCCATCCGCTTCGTGACGACGACCTCGCCCTCGTTGGGCGTCAAGATCTTCGCCATGCACTTGAGGAGCGTCGACTTGCCGGATCCGTTGTGGCCGATGATGCCGACCGCTTCACCGACTTCGACATCGAAGTTCACCCCGTCGAGCGCCGTGAACTCCCGATAGCGGTTGCGGCCGCCGCCGGCGAGGAACCCCTTGATCGACGACGCCTTGTCGGTGTGGATCCGGAACGTCTTGCGCACGTTGCGGACCGAGAGCGCCGGGTCGAGGCCGGACGGTCGGGGCGCGGCGAGGTCGACCATCAGAGTTCCTCCGCGAAGCGAGGTGACAGCCGTCCGAAGATCCACGCGCCGAGCGAGAAGGTGATCACGGCGACGCCGGTCAGGTGCATCCATCGCCAGATCGACGGGAAGTGACCGCCGTACAGCATCTGCTGGCTCGCCCGGATGAACGACCCGGTCGGATGCCAGTCGCTGAGCGTGTCGAGGATGCGCACGTCGATCGTCTCGGGCACCCAGATGATGGGCGTGGCGTAGAACAGCACCTGGGCGAGGATCCCCCACAGGTGGGTCACGTCGTGGAAGAAGACGTTGGCCGCCGACATGGCCAGCGCAACGCCGATGGTGAAGAGGGTCAGCAACGCGATGAGCGGGATCATCGGGACCAGCCAGGGCAGCACCATCTGCCCGGCCACGAGCAGTGCGACGGCGAGCACGCCGAGCTCGATGAGGAACGTGACGAGTTGGGCCCCGACGACCGACAGCGCCAGGTGTTCGTGCGGGAATGCGACCTTCGTGATGAGGCTCGAGTTGCTCGAGACCGAAGCGAGCGAGGCGGTCACCGAGATCGAGAAGAACTGGAACGGCAGCAGCCCGCAGAGGAAGTACAGCGGGAAGCTCTGCAGGCCCGATGGGTTGCCGATCGGTGGGTCCTGGCGGAACGCCACCAGGAACACGAACGAGAACACCAGCATCTGGATGACCGGGTTCAGCAGAGTCCACGCCCACCCCAGCACCGATCGCCGGTACCGGGTCCGGAGCTCCTTCAGCGTGAGGAGGTAGAGCAGATTGCGGTGCGCGACCGCGTTCCGGAGGGACATGGAGCACCGAACGCTACCGACGCCTCGGAAGAGCGTCGGCGATGCGCGGGTCCCGTAACGTGCGCCACGTGTCGGAGGTCGAGCGGATCGAGGAGGAGCTCGATCGACTGCAGCAGGAGTCGCAGGCGCGGGCGGCCGAGCTGCGGGTGATCGGCGCCGAACTACCGCAGGCACTGAGCCGGCGACGCATGGTGGCCGAGATGGCGCGCAGCGTGCGCGACGCTCCTGATCGGTCGACGGTCGCCCGCCGGACGATCGCCAAGATCCTCCGAACTCCGGCCGACCTCGTGCGTCGTCTGCGCTCGTGACCGTTCGGCCCGTCGGCGGGGGCGGCCCGCCGGTCCGCGTGTTCGTCTCGCCGTCGGGCAACGCGTTCATGGCCGACATCGCGGGTTGGCTCGTGGAGGCCGCCGACCTCGTCGGCCGCCCGGCGACGTTGATCGCCGATGGCCGGATCCCGACCGATCTCGACGAGCCGGAGCAGGCGATCAATCTCGTGGTCGCACCCCACGAGTTCTGGTGGCTCGGCGACGCCGACGACCGGACGATCCAGCGCAACGCCGCGTTGTCGGTCCCGGTCTGCACCGAGCAGCCCGGGACCCGCTGGTTCGAGATGACCTCGCTGCTGGCGCGGCCGAGCCAGGTCGTCCTCGACATCAACCTCGACGGCACCGCCGCGTTGCGTGCCGACGGACACGACGCCCACCACCTCCGTCTCGGGGCGGTTCCGTCGATGGACCGTCGCGCGCTGAACCGGGTCGAGGGAAGCCGACCGGTCGACCTGCTGTTCCTCGGCGGTCGGACCCGGCACCGCGCCGAACGTCTCGCGGAACTGGCGCCCACCCTGTGGAGGTACGCGGCCGACCTCCGGCTCTTCTCGTCCGCGGCGCCGGTCGCGCCCGGTGCAGGTGGCACCGTGTTCGGCGCAGACAAGTACGACCTCCTCGCCCGGTCGCGGATCCTGCTCAACCTCCATCGTGAGGCGTCCGACGGATCGCGTGCCTACTTCGAGTGGGCGCGGATGGTCGAGGCGATGGCGAACGGAGTGTGCGTCGTGTCGGAGCCGTCGACCGGGACCGCCCCATTGATCGACGGAAACCACGTCATCTTCACGGCCGACCTGGTCGAGACCGTCTCCGATCTGCTGAATGATCCCGACCGGTGCGAGCGAATCGGCTCGGCGGCGGCCGACTTCGTTCTCCGGGAGCAACCGCTGGTCGCCACGCTCGAACCGATCTTGGACCGCCTCGCCGACGCCGAGTGTTCCGCTGAGCCCCGGGGTCGACGGAACATCGTCTCGCCGGGACGGCGGGTGCCGGCGTATCGGTCGCTGCTGAGTCGGGCGCAGCAGATCCCGCTGCTGCCGGCGCTGCGTCCGCACACCGAACTGCGTCGGCGGGTGAAGTCGGCGCTCGACGACGAAGTGCGACTGCAGCGCCGGATCGAGGCGACGCGTGCCCAGCTCCGACACGGCGACGCCGATCACGTCACGGTCGACGGGACCGCTGCCGCAGCATCACCGGGGACGCCCGCTCCGCACATCAGCGTCGTGGTCACGCTGTTCGACTACGCCGACGTCGTCACCGAGACCCTCGACTCCGTGCTGCCCTCGACCGAGGCCGATGCGTCGACACCTCTCGATCGATCGACCTACGAGATCGTCGTGGTCGACGATCACTCTCGCGACGAGGGCGCCGACGTCGTACGCGGGTTCATCCGCAAGAACCCCGAGGCACGTATCACGCTCGTGTCGCGAGCGGCCAACGCCGGTCTCGCCGCCGCGCG
>JBCCTP010000338.1:0-5376 GCA_039198505.1 Actinomycetota bacterium
CACGACATGAAGACCATCGACCACCTGATCTCCGGCGAGTCGGTTCCGGCCACGTCGGGGCGCACCTCGCCGGTGTTCGACCCGGCGACGGGCGAGCAGACCGCCGAGCTCGGTCTTGCGAGCGTCGACGACGTCGACGCAGCGGTCGCCGCGGCGTCGACCGCGTTCGAGGAGTGGCGCGACGTCTCGATCGCCAAGCGAACCAAGCTGATGTTCGCCTTCCGCGAGCTGGTCGACCGCAACGGCGACGAGATCGCGAAGCGCCTGACCGCCGAGCACGGGAAGGTGCTCGACGACGCGCGCGGCGAGGTCGCCCGCGGCCTCGAGAACATCGAGTACGCCTGCGGGCTCGCCGAGCTGCTCAAGGGCAGCTACAGCAGCAGCGCGTCCACCGGCGTCGACGTGTACTCGGTGCGCGAACCGCTCGGCGTCGTCGCGGGCATCACGCCGTTCAACTTCCCGGCGATGGTCCCGCTCTGGATGATCCCGAACGCCATCGCGTGCGGCAACACCTTCGTGCTCAAGCCGTCGGAACGCGACCCGTCGGCGCCGCGGTTCGTGGCCGAGCTGTTCCACGAGGCCGGCTTCCCCGACGGCGTGCTCAACGTGCTCAACGGCGACAAGGTCGCGGTCGACCGGCTGCTCGAGCATCCCGACGTGAAGGCGGCGAGTTTCGTCGGCTCCACCCCCATCGCTCACTACGTGTACGAGACCGGAACCCGCAACCGCAAGCGGATCCAGGCGCTCGGCGGGGCGAAGAACCACATGCTCGTGCTGCCCGACGCCGACGTCGACCTGGCTGCCGACTCCGCGGTGTCGGCGGCGTACGGGTCGGCCGGTGAGCGGTGCATGGCGATCTCGGTCGTCGTCGCCGTGGGTGGCGTCGCCGATCCGCTGGTCGACGCCATCAAGGTCCGCATGGAGAAGCTCACCATCGGTCCGGGCAGCGATCCCGACTCCGAGATGGGTCCGCTGATCACCCGCGAGCACCGCGACCGGGTCGCCGGCTACATCGGCGCCGGAGCCGACGCGGGCGCCACGGTTGTGGTCGACGGTCGCGATCGCGAGTTCGACGGCGACGGCTTCTTCCTCGGGGTCACGCTGCTCGACCACGTCACGACCGACATGAGCGTCTACACCGACGAGATCTTCGGACCGGTCCTGTGCGTGTTCCGGGCCGACTCGTACGCCGAGGGCGCCCAGCTCATCAAGGACAACCAGTGGGGCAACGGCGCGGCGATCTTCACCCGCGACGGCGGCGCCGCTCGTCGCTTCCAGGCCGACGCCGACGCCGGCATGGTCGGCGTCAACGTGCCGATCCCGGTGCCCGTCGGCTACCACTCGTTCGGAGGCTGGAAGGACTCGCTGTTCGGCGACACCACCATGTACGGCCCCGAGGGCGTCCACTTCTTCACCCGCGGCAAGGTCCTGACCAGCCGCTGGCCCGACCCGTCCGGCAGCCGCGTCGACCTCGGCTTCCCCCGCAACGACTGAGAGAACCGCGAGGCATCCCCCATGAAGTTCGGCGTCGTCCTGCAGAACGATCCCCCCGCCTGGCGCGTCGTCGAGCTCGCACGACAGGCCGAGAACTACGGCTTCGAGTACGGGTGGACCTTCGACAGCCACGTGCTCTGGCAGGAGCCGTTCGTCGTGTACAGCCAGATCCTGTCGGCGACCAATCGGATGGTCGTCGGACCGATGGTGACCAACCCCGGAACCCGCGACTGGACCGTCACGGCCTCGCTGTTCGCCACGCTCGACGACATGTTCGGGCCTCGGACGATCTGCGGGATCGGTCGAGGCGACTCGGCGATGCGCGTGATCGGCAAGAAGCCGAACAACCTCGCCACGCTCAGCGAGTCGATGAAGGTCATCCGCGGTCTGGCCCGGGGAGAAGAGGTCACGTACAACGGCACGCAGCAGAGGTTCCCGTGGGCGAAGCCGAGCGGTCTCGAGGTGCTCATGGCGGCGTACGGCCCGAAGGCGCTGAAGCTCTGCGGCGAGGAGTCCGACGGGTTCATCCTCCAGCTCGCCGACCTCCAGCTCGCCGAGTGGACCATCGGTGCGGTGCGCGCCGCCGCGGAGGGCGCGGGTCGCGACCCCGACTCGCTGCACATCTGCGTCGCCGCTCCGGCCTACGTGGGTGACGACATCGCCCACCAGCGCGACCAGTGCCGTTGGTTCGGTGGCATGGTTGGCAACCACGTGGCCGACCTCGTCGATCGCTACGGCGGCGACGGTGCGATGGTGCCGACCGCGCTCACCGACTACATCCGCGGGCGCGAGGGATACGACTACAGCGGCCACGGAAAGGCGGGTCACGAGCACACCGACTTCGTGCCCGACGACATCATCGACCGGTTCTGCATCCTCGGCGACGAGGACGCACACGTCGAGAAGCTGAAGGCCCTCGAGGCACTCGGCGTCGACCAGTTCGCGATCTACCTGATGCACGACCAGAAGGACGAGACCCTGCAGGCGTACGGCCAGCGAATCATCCCGGCGATGCGGAGCTGACTCCTCCATCGTGACGCTGTCGGAGCCCGCCACCCACGACACGGACGAGCGCGACGCCGTCGACACGGTCGACCCCGTCGTGCATGAGCAGCTGCTCGCCGCAGCGGCGGCCCGTGACGATCGCCGTGCGGTCGTGACGTCCGCAGCCCGTCGGATCGTGGTGTTCGCCGTGTTCGTCGCACTTCTCGGGCTGCTCTACGTGGCCTACAAGCAGCTCGGGCAGGCGATCGACGACCGACAGCGCGACTGGCCGCTCGTCGGCTCGCTCGCGCCGCGTACCGACGACCTGACGATGCCTCCGCTCGGCGACATCGTGACCGTGTTCGGTGAGCCGGCCCCCGGCAACGACCCGGGGACGTTCGGTTCGCACCTGCTCGGTCGGAGTCTGTTCACCCTGAGAGAAGCGGCGGTCGGGTTCGCCGCAGGTGTGGCCATCGGACTCGGCATCGCGATCCTCCTCGCCTGGAAGAAGCAACTGGCCGACGCGTTCCTGCCGTACGTCGTCGCGAGCCAGACCATCCCGCTCATCGCGATCGCCCCGATCGTCGTGATCTGGGGCCGGAAGAACCTCGACTTCCTGCCCTTCGAATGGCAGGACTGGATGTCGGTCTCGATCATCGCGACGTACCTCACGTTCTTCCCCGTCGCGGTGAACGGCCTGCGTGGACTCCTCTCGCCCCGCGAGGAGCACCTCGAGCTGATGGACTCGTACGCAGCGAGCTGGCGGGCGTCGCTGTGGCGCCTTCGACTGCCGGCGTCGGTGCCCTATCTGTTCGCCGCTCTGAAGATCGCTGCGACCGCCAGCATCGTGGGAGCGATCGTCGGTGAGATCTCGGCGGGGGTCGAGGGCGGTCTCGGACGGCGCATCCTCGGCGATGCACTCAACTACACGGTCGCCCCCGCCCGCCTCTACGGGAGCGTGATCGCCGCCGCGATCCTCGGCATCGCCGTGTTCCTCGTGATCGTCGGCGCCGAACGCGCCGTGCTCCACCGCCAGCGACGGGAGATCGTGACGTGACCGAATCCGCGACGACGCCGGTCGACGGGAGCGCAGCGTCCGACGGGGTGACCACCGGGAGCCGCAGCGGCGACGCCGCGACCGAGGTCCTCGCGGTCGACGTTCGGGACGTCTCCCAACGCTTCCACGCGGGGCGCCCCAACGAGGTGCACGCCCTCGACCACATCGACCTGACGGCGGAGCCGGGCGAGTTCATCACGCTGATCGGTCCGTCGGGCTGCGGCAAGAGCACCCTGCTCCGGATCATCGCAGCACTGGTCGACCCGACCGACGGCGAGGTCTCGGTCCACGGCAAAACGGCCGACCAGGCGCGGATCGACCAGGACTACGGCATGGCGTTCCAGAAGGCGGGGTTGTTCGACTGGCGCACCGTCGCGAAGAACATCGAACTGCCGCTGGAACTGATGGGATGGTCGAAGCCCGACCGCACGGCGAAGGCGCGCGAGATGCTCGAACTCGTCCGGCTCGACGAGTTCGTCGAGCACTACCCCGCCGAACTGTCGGGTGGGATGCAGCAGCGTGTGGCCATCGCTCGGTCGTTGGCCTTCGACCCGAGCCTGCTGCTCATGGACGAGCCGTTCGGCGCACTCGACGAGATGACCCGCGAACACATGCAGGATCAGCTCCTCCGGATCTGGACCGAGACCGAGACGACGATCGTTTTCGTCACCCACTCCGTCCCCGAGGCGGTGTACCTGTCGACGCGGGTCGTCGTGATGTCGCCTCGACCGGGTCGAATCGCGGCGGAGATCCCGATCGATCTCGGTGCTCGATCGGCCGAGACACGCGACGATCCGGCCTTCTTCGACGCCGTCACCGAGGTCCGACGAGCGCTCCGGGCGGTCGAGGGATGAGTCGAGTCCTCCGATCGCCGGCCGCCGCCCCGGTCCTGGCGGGCATCGGGATTCTCGTCGTGTGGGAGCTCTTGCTTCGCGTCTTCACCGCCGAGAACTTCATCCTCCCGCGTCCGAGCGCCATCGTGGGGGCGCTCGTCGACAACTGGAGCGAGGTGTTCGCAGCCGCAAGAGTGACCGGCTTCGTGATCGTGTCCGGGCTGATCGCCGGGGTCGTCGTCGGTGTCGTCGCCGCCGCCGTCGTCACGTTGTTCCGCACCGCGAACGAGGCGATCACGCCGCTCGCCGTCGCACTCAACGCCGTCCCGATCATCGCTCTCGCCCCGATCTTCAACAACTGGTTCGGTCTCACCTCACCGCGGTCGAATCAGATGATCGTGGTCGTCCTCGTGTTCTTCCCCGTGTTCATCAACACCTCGCGCGGGCTCACGCAGGTCGAGCGGAGCCAGATCGAGTTGATGGAGTCGTACGCGGCCTCGCGCTGGGAGATCCTGCGCCACGTCCGGATCCCCAACGCGCTCCCGTTCTTCTTCACGGCATTGAAGCTGTCGACGTCCCTGGCCGTCATCGCCGCGATCGTCGCGGAGTACTTCGGCGGACGACAGGACGCGCTCGGTCCGTTCATCACCGCATCGGCGGGTCTCGCCCGGTACGACGACGCCTGGGCGGCGGTCGTGGCGGGTTCGTTCATCGGCGGGGTGCTCTACGCCCTCGCCTCGGTCGGCGAACGCATCGCGATGCCGGTGCGCTCCCGAGGCGGGAGGTCGTGACGTGGACAACCACGACGTCTCGCACCACACCCACCACCAACCAGCAATCACGGGGAGAACACGATGAGACAGTCACGGACAGCACGACGATGGGCCGGCGTGGTCGCCGGCCTCGCCCTCGTCGTCGCAGCGTGCGGCAGCGACGACGACTCGGCCGACGACAGCAGCGACTCGGCGAGCGCATCCGAAGCCAGCGACAGCGCGAGCGCGTCGGAGC